>CAZFNT010000229.1:0-6724 GCA_964520315.1 uncultured Gemmatimonadota bacterium | reverse complement strand
GGTCGCCAGCCCGCCTCTCGCTTGCGCGTCGTCATCCAGTGCCTCAACGCGTCGCCTCAGCGCGGTGGCTGATCCTGGTCGTTAGACAGTCACGCACGCTTGCCGAAGGGACACGGTGATCTCGCAGGCGCTATCAGGGGCGCGCCGACCTCCGTGGTTTCGTGGGCACGCAGGGCGGGAGCTTCGGCGATGCGGAGCCATTGGGCATGCCTCGCTGCGGTTGGCGGAGAGCGGCAGGTCAATACTCCGTCCCCCCTACTCCCCAGGTCTTCGGTGCATAAACGCCGCCTGCCGGAACTAGTTCTTTCACCGGCGCTGGAGCATCGGCTACCGTTCCGGTCGTCTAAGGAACGAAGCTAATCTCGTCCGGAGCCACGAATGCCCACACTCTTCATCCCGCGGGAGCGCGAGAAGGGCGAAACCAGGATCGCCGCTACTCCCGAAACGGTTCGACGCTACGTGAAGAAAGGGATCGATGTTCGCATCGAAGCTGGCGCGGGCCTGGGCTCGCATCGCCTCGATGCAGATTTCGTCGAAGCCGGCGCGCAAATGGTGACGGGTCCCGACGAGGGGTACGCCTGCGCCGACATGGCGCTGAAAGTTGGTGCCCCCGATCCCGATGAGGCCGCGCTGATGCCCGATGGGCTCTTGCTGGCGGCGCTTCTCTGGCCCTTGAACGATCCCGGATCTACCAGGCTCTTGGCCGAGCGCAGAGTCACCGCGTTTTCGATGGACCGGATTCCGAGAATCACTCGGGCGCAGCGGATGGACGCCCTGAGCTCCCAGAGCAACATCGCGGGGTACAAGGCGGTGCTCTTGGCGGCCGATGCGCTCCCGCGGCTTTTTCCGCTGATGATGACCGCGGCGGGCACTATCACACCGGCGCAGGTCGTGATCATGGGTGCGGGTGTCGCTGGATTGCAGGCGATCGCGACGGCGCGCCGTCTCGGGGCGGTGGTCGAGGTCAGCGATGTGCGGCCGGCTGTCAAGGAGCAGGTGGAGAGTCTCGGCGGTCGATTCATCGAGGTCGAGACCGACGAGACACTCGAGGACGAAGGGGGGTACGCCAAAGAGGCGTCCGCCGAGTTCCTCGCCCGGCAGCAGGCGGTGGTTCGCCAGCATGTGGTCGCCGCCGACGTGGTGATCACTACGGCGCTCGTGCCCGGCAAGAAGGCGCCGATTCTCATTACCGGCGAGATGGTCGAGGCGATGCGCTCCGGATCGGTCATCGTCGACCTGGCGGTCGAGCAGGGCGGAAACTGTGAGTTGAGCATCGAAGGTGAGGTCGTCGAACGACACGGCGTCACTCTGATCGGCCACCGAAATCTACCCGCCATGGTGCCGTACCATTCCAGCGACGTTTATGCGCGGAACATGCTCGCGGTGGTCGAGCATTTTTGCCCCGAAGGCGAGATCGTGCTCGACTTCGACGATGAGATTACCGCGGGCGCGGTCGTTGCTCACGCGGGCGAGGTTCGCATGGAGCTTCCGCCACGACCAGAGGAGAATTGATCGATGCTCTCTCCCTTGATGATCGGCCTCTACGTTTTTGTTCTGGCGGTCTTCGTCGGCTTCGAGCTGATCACGAAAGTGCCACCGACATTGCACACGCCATTGATGTCTGGTGCCAACGCAATTTCGGGGATCACCATCGTGGGGGCGCTGCAATGCGCCGCCTATGCCGACAATCCCGTGGTCGCCAACTACATCGGTTTTTTCGCGGTGGTGCTTGCGATGATCAATGTCGTTGGTGGGTTCTTGGTCACCGATCGCATGCTGAAGATGTTCGGAAAGAGAGGCTAGGCGATGGAAACCCTGATCCATGTCGCCTATCTCGTGGCGTCGGTGCTTTTCATACTTGGCTTGAAGCGGCTGGCGAATATCAGGAAGTCGCGAGAGGGCAATGCGCTCGCGGCCGCCGCGATGGCGCTGGCCATGATCGCCGCGCTGCTCGACATAGGCACCGTCGACTACACATTCATACTCGCTGGAGTGGTCGTCGGGTCGCTGATCGGTGGCGTGGCGGCGGTGCGTGTCGAGATGACCGCCATGCCGCAGATGGTGGCGATCTTCAACGGCATGGGCGGCGGTGGATCGTTGCTCGTGGCGATCTCCCACTTCTGGGGCGAGGCCGGTGACAAAACAGGCCCGATGGCCGGTCAGCTGGGAAGCGATGTCGGCATCACTTTGGTGCTCTCGGTCATCGTCGGTTCCGTAACACTCTCGGGCTCGATGATCGCCTTCGCCAAGCTGCAAGAGATCATGACCGGGCGGCCGGTGCAGTTCCCCGGTCAGAAGGCGTTCAATGGGCTGGCGCTTCTGACCTCGCTCGCGATCGGCGGGTGGCTGCTTTTCGCGGGCGGCGGGCCGGGCGCTGGGCAGTCGGCGCTGATCGCGACGGCGATCTTGGCGCTCGTGCTCGGTGTCACTCTGGTGCTGCCGATCGGCGGCGCCGACATGCCGGTCGTCATCTCGCTGCTCAATTCCTACTCCGGAGTCGCGGCGTCGATGACCGGCTTCGTCTTGCAGAACAACCTCTTGATCATCGCCGGAGCCTTCGTGGGCGCGGCGGGGCTGATCCTCACGCAGATCATGTGCAAGGCGATGAACCGCTCTCTCGCGAACGTGCTCTTCGGGGGTGTTGGTGCCGAGATCTCGGGCGGTGGAGGTGAGTACACCAATGTGAAGGAGGCGGGCGCCGAAGAGGCGGCGATGATTCTCGAATCGGTGTCTTCGGTGATCGTGGTTCCCGGCTACGGGCTCGCGGTCGCTCAGGCCCAACATGTGATCCGCGAGATGGCCGAGATCCTCGAGTCGAAGGGCTGCGCGGTTCGCTACGGAATCCACCCCGTGGCGGGACGCATGCCGGGGCATATGAACGTGCTCCTGGCTGAGGCGAACATCCCCTACGACCGACTCGTCGAGATGGACCAGATCAACGGCGATTTCAAGAACACCGAAGCCGTGATGGTCGTCGGTGCGAACGACGTGGTGAATCCCGGTGCAATGCATGATGAGTCGAGCCCGATCTACGGCATGCCGATCTTGACGGTGCATGAGGCGCAGACTGTATTCGTGCTCAAACGCAGCCTCGCGGCCGGTTTCGCGGGGATCAAGAACGAGCTTTTCGAGGCGCCGAACACGCTGATGGTGTACGGCGATGCGAAGAAGACGATCACGAAGGTGGTCGAGGAGCTCAAAGCGTCGCAGTAGGGCGTTCGTGAGAATGACAAGGTCTGGGCTCGGCCTGCTCATGGTGCTGGCCTGTGGCTTGTTGCAGGCGTGGGTCTGGCGCCCCGGCGCGGCCTGGCGGGTCGCGGATCGAATCGGGCTTGATCGATCGGAGTTGAAAGTCGCGCGTTGTCGCTGGGATGGCGGCCCCATCGCCGCGCTGGGGGGATTGGAGCTCTCGCACGAAGGCTTTTCGATCGCCGCGCCGAGCATGCGGATCGAGCTGGCGCGTCTGCCCTTGCTCATCGGGCGCCTCCGCCCTCTGAGCGTCACGCTCGAAGAGCCTGAGATCGAAATCGATCTGGCCGAGATTTCGCCCACGTGGTCGGCGGGTTTTCGTGCCGGCGACACCCTTTCGTTGGCCCTCGATGACGCGCGGTTGGTGCTTTCGTGGCAGGATCGCGCAGTTGCCGATGTCGGACCCTGGAGTGGTCAAGGAAGTCTGTCGCGATCGGGCGCGTCGCTCGAGAAACTGCGGGCCCCCGATCTGTCGCTACGAAGGCTCGTGCTCGAACCCGACGGCGTTCGCCTCGAAGGCTTGGCGCTGGAGCGCGGGCGGCAAGGGTGGCAAGGCGATGCCTGGTTGCGCGGCGATGAAGGTGCGCTTTCGTGGTCGGGATCGCTCGCCGAACCCCCTTTCTCGGGCCGCGTGCGATTGGCCCGAGTGCCGAGCGGCTGGGTTGTCGACTCTCTCGCGATCACCGCGCAGGGGGGTAGCTGGAGCGCCCGCGCGCAGACGCACGAGGAGCAGACACTCCGGTATCGCGCGGATCTCGTTGCGCGGAACCAGGCATCGCTGGCGAAGTCGATGGCCGATCTCTGGAGGCTCTTGAGGGCGACGCCGATGCCCTTCGCATGTCGTGTCGTGGCGGCCCCCTGCTCGCTCGCCTCCGGAGAGGTTTGGGGGCCGCTGCGGGCGGAGTGTGTCGCCGACGGTCGCGGGGGCTCGAGGGGGGGCGTGCGTGGACCGGGGCTGGAACTGGAATGGAGCCGGCATGGCGAGGGCGAAACCGAAGCTCGATGCGAGCTCGATCGCGTGCCGATCCGGGGCATCGGGCCGGTCGAGGGCGTGGTCTCCGGTCGCCTCGACGCGGGGGCCGCCAGCGACGGGGGAGTGGTGATCGAGGGGGAGCTCCTCCTGCGCGACGCGAGGGTACGATCGGCGCCCCTGCATAGGGCGGCACAGCGCGCAATGCCGAGCAGCGCTCTTCGCGGACTCGTCTTCGACCGGATCGACGCAAGAACGCGTCTCGAGCTGCCCGCGGCCGACGGAGCGGCGACTCGATGGAGCGCCTCCCTGACTCTTTCCTCGGCCGAGCTCTACTTCGATGGTCTGATCGCTGTCCACGACTCACTCTCGGGAGCGCTGAGCGGGGTCTTTCGAGGGGAATCGGCCCGAGAGCTCGCCGAGATTCCGGGGCTGGGACCTCTTCTGCTCGATCGAAAAGGGGAGCTGCCCGGGCGCATCGTGGTCGGCGGAACTTGGGACGATCCTACCCTGTCGTGGAGCGGATCGGCCCGGGCCGACTCGCTTCGAGAGGCGTGGACGAAGGAGCGGACCCAGGACTTGCGGCGATCGCTGGAAGAGATGTTGGGCATCGACGAAGGAGGTCTGGACGACCCGCTGGAGCGGGCGACGCTCGAAGGCGTGCTGGAGCTCTATCGGCGCACAGGGGGCAGGCGGTAGGCTCTTGGAAACCACCCGATTCTAGGGCTCGATTCCCCAATCGCTGAGCGGCCCCCCGAACGCCCCGATGTCGTTTCTGACGGTTCCTCGGGCGTATCCGCCCCCGTCCTCGAAGCCAAGGGAATCCTCGCCGGCGTCGATCGCGGCGGAGCCATCGGCGAGACTGAGATCGGCGACAAGAGACCTTGCAATCTCGAGGGCGTCGGTCTCGTCCGGATTCCACAATGCGGGCAGTTGGTTGAGCCCGTGACCAAGCACGAAACCAGGGCCGGCGCCCAGCAGATTCGTCTCATCGAGCTCCGTGTTCGACGCGCGCGCTTGGTCCTCGAATAGGTTGTGACGGGCGACGAGCCGCATGCCGGGAAACCCGTCGCTTCGAAAGTGCAGATCTTCCCGAGTTCCGACGCTGTGAGGACCGATGCCGTTGACGACGAAGATGTTGTTGCGGACATCGGCGAAGGCGGAGACGGCGACGCAGTCGTCTTCGGTGTACTTGAGAGAGCAGGGAGAGATCTTGAGGCCCGAAGCGTCGTTCCTTCCGAATACGTTGTTGTGGACTCGCAACGCCCCGCTTCCCGTCAGGCCCTCGACCGAAACGCCGTAGCCGAGTCGCCCGGTGGCCACAACCAAGTTGTTCTCGAAACGCACATCTTCGCCCAGCTGAAAGTGGGCGCCCACGTCTTTGTTCTCGATGAAGATCGTGTGCCGTATCTCGAAGCCCTTCGCCGCGGTGGTGTGTACACCTTCGTCGCCGTTGTGGGCGAACAAGCAGCCATCGATTTCGCCGTTCACGCGATACAGATTGAGGCCGTCCAGGCCGCAGTCACCCACCGTGCAATCCTTGAACGCGATCAGGTTCCTGGCTTGCTCGAGTCGGTTGTAGTTGACCGAGCCCCAGTTCTTAGAGCAGCCGATGACGCCGGTTCGCCGGCCGAGCTGCATGCCGAACTCGCATGAGAGGATCGTGACGCGCTCCATGCGCAGCTCCAGCAGCGGCTCTTCGTCCCAGGTTCTCGCCGTGTTGGCCAGAATCCCGAACTCGGCCGCGTCGAGGCCGTGGATGGTCAAGTCGCGCAGGCTCAGGCGCGCCGGTGCGCCCGACGCCGCCTCGATCGTGATGATTGCCGCCTCGGTTTCATCGCCCGAGATGATCGGGTGCAGATCGCCCGGCTCACCGATGATCGTCAGGGTGTCGAGACGATCGGTATCGATCACGATCGCCTCGCCGAAGGGCGATCCGATCACGCTCAGGCTCAATGTGTCGCCCGAGCTCGCCGCTTCGAGAGCGGATCGGATCTCCGGGAAATCGCCGGGCACACAATGGGTCAATGCCCTCGCCGCCTGGTCCTGAGCTGCGACCACGAGCAATGCTGCAAGCGCCGCTATCGATGATCTGATGGTAGTCGCCCGCATCGGCTGCCCCCCGTTTCGAGTGCCGTCGGAATTCATGCCCCCCCTCTCATCAAGCCGTGAACACGATGATAGCCGCGATTATCGATCTGGAGAACAGGTGGTTTCCAATATCTCGGACTTATGTCGGATTTCGGTCACTGCCGTGTCATATTTGCGGGCGTCTCGGTCAAACCGGTCAGCCAGAGCACCGCTATGTCGCTCACGGCGGCGTTGTCGCCGTAAGGAGATCTCAGAGATGGCGCGGTGAACGCGTTTGCGTCTCCAAGAAAGAGCGTTCGCCCCTTTCCGATCTCGTCCAGCACACCCACGACGCCGTCGGTGTAGCCGTCCAGAGCCCATTCGCTGCCCCCTTCGACCGTACCGCAGCCCGCAGTGACGACCGTGCGGGTACCG
>CAZFNT010000228.1:542-6733 GCA_964520315.1 uncultured Gemmatimonadota bacterium | reverse complement strand
GCCAAGAAGCGCAACAAGTGTCGCCCCCGCCAACCGACGCGCGCTCTCGGCCCCCTCGTCCTCTTCCGCCCGACTCACGGCGGGGATCAACGCCCCGGTCAACCCCTCGTCGGCGACGAATCGCCGAAAGACCGATGGCACGGTGAACGCCATCCAGAAGGCATCGGCCGCCGCGCCCGCACCGAAGAGATGGCCGATCACGACATCGCGCGCCGCACCGAGAACGCGAGAGAAGAGTGTGCCGATCGCACCGACGAGACTGGCCAAGTACAGGTTGATTCGCCCCGCCCCCCGCGCCACCGATCAGCCCTCGAAAGAGCGCAACTTGACCAGCCCGCTCGCGAACGAGGCCGTGCCGTCGTCGAGCGGCGGAGTTTCGAGCACCGCCCTGGTCTCGGCGAAGCGGGCGTCGTTCACGAGCCAACGAAAGGGCTCCTCACCGATATTCCCCTCCCCGATGCGGTGGTGGCGATCGACGCGACTGCCCAGCGGCTTCTTCGAATCGTTCAGGTGAAAGGCCCGGAGCCGATTCAGCCCGATGACGCGCTCGAACTCCCCCCAGAGCGCGTCATAACCTTCGGGCGTCGTCAAGTCGTAACCGGCGGCAAAAACGTGGCATGTGTCGAGGCAAACGCCCAGTCGCGCCTCACACCGCGCCGCACCAATAATGTCGCGCAGATGCTCGAAGCGCCACCCCAGATTGCTGCCCTGCCCCGCGGTCGTTTCGAGCAGCACGCCCGCCCCATCCGCATCGGCGCGCTCGAACGCGGCGTCCAGACCCTTCGCGATCCGCTCGATGCCAAACGCCTCCCCGGCTTCCTTCGGCGCCCCCGGATGAGCTACTAGCCACGGAATGCCGAGCACGGAACAGCGCTCGATCTCATGCGCGAAAGCCGTCACCGACTTCTCCCAGGCCGCGTCATCGGGAGCAGCGAGATTGATCAGATATGCGTCATGTGCGATCACCGAGAGCCCCGCGCGCTCGACCTCGCCCCGAAAAGCCGCCGCCTCGTCCGCCTCGATCGGCCTGGCCGCCCACCGGTTCGAGCTCTTGGTGAAGATCTGCATCGCCTCGCAGCCGTCGGCTTCGGCCCGCGCTATGCTCTCGGCAACACCGCCGGCGATCGATTCATGGGCTCCGAGGATCATCTTGGGCTCGCTTTCTTTCGCAGTGCTTCGACCTGAGAGTCTACATCAGGGTCGCGGTGAAAACGTTCCAACCTGGATCTTCCTTGCAGCTCGCTCCCACGCCGAGTCGAAGCCTGGCCGGACGGCTCTCATCGACATCTTGGGCCGTCGCCGCGACCTATGGTCTCGCCGCGATTGGTGAAATCAGCTACGGGATGGAGGCGATACCAGTCGTTCTCGATCCGGGCAGGACTCTGACGCAATCCTGCCACTTCCTCTTCCTCGTCGTGGCGACAGGCCTTGCTCTGAATCTGCCCCTTGCTTTGATACAACGCGTCTCGCGCTCGTCCATCTCTTCCGGCTTCGTAGCTTCCAGCGTGTTCCCCTTCATCCAGCTCGTCTTTTACTACGGCGCCATCGCCGGCCGCGCGAGGCGGTCATCAAAGGGTGATACACACACTTCAACCCCGCCGAGCGAACCCGCTTGAGCAGCTCGTTCTCCTCATTCGGGTAGAGACGCGGATCGAAGCCACCGATTCGCAAGATCGCTTCGCGATCAACCGCCAGGTTGGCCGAAAGCAGGCTCGTCTCAGTCACCTCTCGAATCGGTCCGTAGGGGTAATGTCGATGCCGCGCGGGCCCGAGTCCTACCACCGACGCCATCGCTGCCCCGACCGCCTGCTGAAACGGGGAGGCGCCCGGCCGGGTAAGCATCGGGCCGCCGGCGCAGACGAGGTCGGGATCGCGTGCATCGAGCAGACACTCCAGCGCTCGCCAGACTGCCAGCGCATCGAGCTCGGTGTCATCGTCGAGCAAGTAACAGATTTTTCCCTTCGCCTCTTCGATCGCTCGGTTTCGTTGCACCGATGGGCTTCGCCCCTCGACCACCAGGATCTCGAAACAGTCCTGGGGATAGTCGATCGCCCGAATCGATCGGATCGCCGGCTCCGCATCGCCGCCCGGCCGAAGAGGAATGACGAAGCTCGCGAATGGCGGGTCGTGTTCAGACACGATTCTCCCCTCACCCGTACCGCTCCTCCAGCTCCAGAATCGCCGCCGGATCACCGATAATCGTCAGGCGATCGCCCTCTCGCAAAATTGTGTCGCCCCGTGGGATCAGCACGGCTCCATCGCGCCGAATCAGGGCGACGAGGCTGCCCCTGGGCATTGGCACTTCCTGCAAAGTGTGGCCGATCAGAGGAGCGGTCGCGGCGTCGGCCCGCAGCTCCAGCGGACGGAAACGCTCGTCGCGAATCAGCACCTCTTTGAGCTCCTGCTCGTCCGCCGCGGCAACCCAGGCGTCGATAAAGCTGCTGTCGTCTACGCGGCCGGCCAGCTCGGCGAGTATTCGCAGATGCAGCGCCGGCTCGACGTGAGAGCTCACCAGAAAAAACATCGCCCGCACGGTCTCGTCCCCATCTTCCCCTTCGAGCAGAGGGTCCTTCACCAAGATGTGGGCGCCCTCGTTGGCACGCACGAGAACCAGTGAGGGTGGAATGTCGGACTCGATGCGCAGATGCGGCAAAGCCACGCCGCCTGTCACGGGTGTGGCGCCGAGACGCGTCCCCTGCATGAATCGATCCCGAAGCTCGCCCGGCGACACCCCGGTGCGCCCCGAAAGCCAACCCACCACCTTGTCGACCACATGTTCGAACTCCACCGCGTGCTCGATCTCGACAACGAGCGCCTCGGTGACCACCCGCTCGAATGGGTCGCCCCGGCGAAGCCCCTTCTCCTTCAGGATTCCGCGCAGCTCGCGCTCGAGCCCGAGAAAACGGCGCTCCCCCAGGCGCGCGAAGACGTGAAAGATGGCCCCTTCACGAACCACCCGGGTGCGGGCGTAAGCGAAGAACCAGATGATGCCGACGCTGACAAGGCCCAAGGTGAAGAGCAAGGGCATCATGCCCATCTCGGCTATGAGCCAGGCGGGGGCGAGCATGCCGTAGACCTGCATCCACGGGTAGAGGGGAGAGCGGTATCCGGGATCGTACGAACCGATCCCGCTCTCGCGCATGACGATGACGGCGAGGTTGCAGAGCGCGAAAAGAAGGAGCTGGAAGGAGCTGGCGAGCTTGGCGATCTTGGTCGGGTCGAAGGCGGTGACCGAGAAGAGGACGAGCGCGGTAGTGAGGATGACGCCGGCGACCGGGACCGAGCGCCTGCTCAGGCGACTGAAGAGCGGAGAGATCAGGCGATCCCGCGCCATGGCCAGAGGGTAGCGGGAGCCGCTCATGATGGCGGAGTTGGCGACCGAGAAGAAGCCGAGGAGGGCGGCGATGCTCATGAAGACGGCGCCCTTGTGGCCGGCGACCAGCTCCGCGGTGGTCGCGACCGGATGCTGATCGCCGAAGAGCATACCGGCGGGCACGACGCCCACCATCATGGTCGTTCCGACGACATAGAGCACAAGAGCCGTGCCGAGGGCCAGGAACATCGCCCGCGGCAGGGTGCGCTCCGGATCGCGCACCTCTTCAGAGATGCTCACTACGTTGGTCAGGCCCATGAAGCTCACGTAGACGAGCCCGCCGGTCGCCACCATCGACTCGATCCCCGCGTCGAAGTAGCCATGGAAATGACTGAGCTTCATGTGGCCGAAGCCGGCCGTCAGGAACCAGGCGAGAATCGGCAGAATGGCGCAAACCAGAACCATCTGGATCTGACCGGTCTTCTTCGCACCGAAGAGGTTGACGACGCCGAAGAAGAGCGCGAGAAAGACCGCGAGGTTCTGCACATCGAGATTCGGCAAGAGAAAGCTGAGGTAAGCGCCGATGCCGACCAGAGCAAAGGCGGCCTTCAGCACCAGCGAAAGCCAAGTCCCCAGGCCCCCTATCGTGCCGAAGAGAGGCCCCATCGAGCGATCGAGGAAGTAGTAGATGCCCCCGGACCGAGGCATGGCGGTGGAGAGCTCGAGCTTGCTGAAGACCGCGGGGATGACCGGGATCGCCGCGATCAGATAGCTCAGAGTCATGGCCGGCCCCGCACCCTCGAAGGCCAACCCGGGCAGCAGGAAAAAGCCGGAGCTCAGCGTCGCACCCGTGGCGAGCACGTAGACCGGAAAGAGCCCGAGCTCTTTCTTCATGGGGGCCGATTCAGCCATTGCGCGCTTTTTCCCCCTTTCGGTCGCCGTTGGCGGGGAGGATTCGAGCTTCCGTGTCGCCCACCGGGATCCTAGCGTGGACGGCGCACGAAATGTCTACCACACAAAACCCCGCCCCGCGCCCTGCTGGGCAGCGCGAGGCGGGGTCCGCCCGGGCGACGGGGCGCGTGGCACCTGCTGGAGGATCAGCGCCTGTAGCAGAGATCGTCGAGGAAGAACTCCTGACCGCCCACGCGCAGGCGATCGATCGGAGGGCCGGCCGGGTGCACGGTGAGGGTCCCGCGCTCGAAACCGAGTCCCGCGACCCAGGCAACCGTCACGAGGTGGCCGCCGACGACGAGGCCGTCGAGCGCCGAGAGATCGGCGACGTTTCTGAAATCGCCGTTGATCTCGAGATTCGTGTTCCCGCCGAGATCTGCGTAGCGGAAGCGAGCGGCCTTGATGGGCGGAACCGGCTCGAAGACGATCGTGCAATTGTCGACCATCATCTCCTGAACCGGAGAGCCGAGCGCCTCATTGCTGACCACAATGTTGGCGTCGTTGGCGGGACCGGCCCAGCCGCCACCGCCGTACTGGAACTGGTCGATGATGATGGTGACGTCCGGCAGAGCGAGGGAGAAGCCGACAGGATAGGTCGCTCCGGGCGGGGGCGATTCCATATTGAAGCAGCGGGCGGATGCCGGCGATGCAGCTGACGCGAAGGCGAGCCCAGCGGCGGTGAGAAGAGAAGCGATCCGGCGAGCGGAGTGGGTGATCAAAAGCATTGTGGTTTCCTCGTGGGGTGTCGCGAAGAGCGAAAGAGAATCGGGGCAGGTTCGAACGAGGAAGCCGGACTCCGGCGGGTTCTTGCCGCGGGGATTGAAGAAAAAGAGGATGGGGAGGGCGCTGTGCATCTTCGGCGACTCGACCGCGAAGGCGACGCCTACCCGATCGCCGCGAATCGATAAGGGGCTTGACCGCCGGAGCTTCTGAACGCGCTCGCAGAAGCGGCGGACTACGTCCGATCGCGCCCATCCCCCGTCAACCTCAAGAACAGCCCTTCCAGCGACCGATCCTCGCCTCGAGCAATCAGATCGGCCGGCGCGCCGTCCGCCAAAAGGCGCCCATGATGCAGAATCCCGACGCGCGTACAGATCCTCTCGACCACGTCGAGAATATGGGAGCTGTAGATGATCGCGGTGCCGGTGCCCGCGGTCTCGACAAGCAGGTCCTTGAGCGTGCGAGCGGCCTGCGGATCAAGTCCGCTGAGCGGCTCATCCAGCAGCAACACTTTCGGCTCGTGGAGCAACGCCTGAATCAAAACAACCTTCTGTTTGGTGCCTTTGGAAGCGGTGGAGAGCCGCGCGTGCCGGTTTTCGCTCGTCAGACCGAAACGTCGTAGCCAACGCCCGATCGCATCGAGGCTCTCTTCGGGATCGAGGTGTCGCAGATCGGCGACCAGGCGCAGATACTCCTCCGCGGTCAGAGCTTCGAAAAGTGATGCGTCCTCTGGCGCGTAGCCGATCACCCGGCGCGCATCGAGGGGGCAGCTCGGCACGTCGATCTCACCGATCCTCACGCTTCCCGAGGACGGTTGCAACATTCCGGCGCAGATCCTGAGAGTGGTCGTCTTGCCCGCGCCGTTCGGACCGAGCAGGCCGTAGATCTCACCAGGCTCGACATAGAGAGATAGCTGGTCCACGGCCTGCCTGTCTTCGAAGGTACGGCTCAGCTTCTCGATGCGGATCATCGCCACCCACGAGACAATGCGACGCCGCGCAAGGCATCGATGTCGTCGAAGAAAAGGGTCGGAGGGCGGGGGATGGTGGGCACCATGTAGTGCAACTCCGTGATGCAGCGGCCGGTGGTGCTGAAGCAGCGCATGCGTGGAGCATAGCTGTCATACGCGCGGCACGAGAAGCCCTCGGCAGGCTTGCTCAGCTGGACGCCGGTCGAAGCTCCTGGTCGGCGCATTATCCTTGAAAAA
>CAZFNT010000228.1:0-532 GCA_964520315.1 uncultured Gemmatimonadota bacterium | reverse complement strand
GAGATCGGAGCCGAAGCGTCAGGGCGCAAACATCCGATACGCACTCTGGGCCACATGAAACGACCAGAGACAGAGCACCCCTCGCGCCCCCCCTGCCTCGACCCGATCCAACGCCCGCTCGATCGCCTCTCGACCCGACGCGCACTCCACCGCATCTGCGCCGGCGCGGCGAATCGACTCGGCGACCGGCTCGTCGCCCCAGAGCTCACGCCAGGTCGCAACGCTCGCGGCGACTCCCGGCGGGTTGTGGGCGACATCGATGACCACGGGCGCCGGACGGGTCTGGACAATGTCGAACCTCCCCCAGGATCCGCCACCTCGGGCTCTACGGGGCTAGCGACCAGCGGGCGACCGCTCAGAGCGATGCCCCTCGCAACGAACCCGAGCTCGACTTCGCCTGACGCCGGCCGGTCGCTTCACGGCTCGCGCGCGGCAGCTCTCGTTCAAAGAAGAGAGGTTTCGGCGAGTTCCCAGGGGCGCGGGCGAAGGACTGGGGGCGCGATGAACTCGATCTCCGACTTGGCGAAAGACG
>CAZFNT010000227.1:0-6751 GCA_964520315.1 uncultured Gemmatimonadota bacterium | reverse complement strand
GTACGTGGGGGTTTCCACCGGGCGGAGCTTCGCGGCCGAGAGCGCACTCGCCGCGATCGTCAGGGAGCATCCGGAGAGCCCGATCGCACCGGACGCCGCCACCGACGCGCTCTCGCTCCGCTTCGAGATCGGCGACTACGAAGGGGTGCTGGAAGGAGCCGGCGAATTCGCGGCGGTCGTTCCGGAAGCGGATGTCGCCTACTACGTGGGCATTGCGGCGCTGGCACTCGGAGACCCGAACACGGCGCGCCTGGCCCTGGAGAGCGTCGGGCCTGATTCGCCCCATGCCGAACGGGCGAACCTCTCGTTGGCGGCGGCCGTCGCCGCGACCGGCGAGCTGGATCTCGCGCGGACGATGTTCGCCGATCTCAGCATCGAGATCTCCGATCGAGGGGGAGCCAACCAGGTGCGCGATCGAGCGGTGCTCTCTCTCGGACTGCTCTTCTTCGATGCCGGTCGCTTCGGTGACACGGTCGAGATCCTGAAAGAGATTCCGGCCGATAGTCCGGTTGCGACGGAGTCGGTTCTTCTCGCCGCACAGAGTTTGGCGGGGGTCGGTGACGTGAAAGCGGCCCGCCGGCGTCTGGAGGAGCTGCGCGATACTTCCACCGGAACCGTTCCCGCGCTCAGGGCCCTCATGGCCTTGGCGGAGCTCGAAGTGGTCGCGGGCAGACCCGACGACGCCGAGCGGCACCTCGACGATCTGGTGAACAAGGTCGCCAACGACAAGCGTTTCGCCTCGCTGCGCCGCCACGATCAGCAGCTCGCATCGCTTCGCAGAGAAGCAGCGCGATTGGAGCAGATCGAGTCCGACGCTCAGCAGCTCCAGACCAGCGCATTGCGCGCCGGCTCGCTCACCTCGGCCCACCAGATCGGCGCCCTTCTGCCCGTGCTTCGCTCCTTGGGTCTCGAAGCTCGCGAGCTGATCGCGGTCTCCGTCGACGGCGCGTCGTCGGATCTGCCCTTGCTGCGCAAGGCTGCCGAGATGCGTCTGGCCGAGATCGGTCTGATGCGGATGGAGAGCGCCCGGAAGGAGCTCCACCGCCTGGCCCGAGGAGGCGCCTCGGACTCGACCTTGGTGCTCGCGGCGCGAGATGGGGCGACACGGGTCGCCGGCGAAGGAGAGGAGCGATGATGCGCAAAGGGACTGGCGGCGGTCGCGTGATCGGAGCAGCGATGCTCATATCGACGCTGGGCGCCGTGGCATCCGCGGAGGAGGCCGGTCCGGTCGATCTGGCGCTGGAAGCGGCCGAGACCCTGCGCTCCGCCTCGCCGGAGCGCGTGGATCGAATCGAGCAACTAGAGCAGAGCTTCTACTCACGACGCGAGCGGGCGATCGTGCGTCTCGAGAGGGTTGTTCACGCCTACCCCGCCGATCCGAAGGCCGCGGCGCTCGGATTTCAGCTCGCGGAGCTGCTTTTTGCCCACGAACGGGCGGATCACCTCGCCAGCTTCGAGAATCTCGATGCACTCGATGGCGACGCTCCGATCGCGGACTACTCTCGCTCGAAGGCCGCCTATGGGGCTCTCCTCGAGGCCCATCCCGATGCCCCCGAGGCCGCGGGTGCGCTCTACGGCTTGGCGTACTGCCTTCGCGAAGAAGGGGCGAACGACAAGGCGCTGGAGAGCTATGCCGAGCTCGTGAGCCGATTCTCCGATTCGGCGTACGCCCCCGAAGCTCATCTGCGAATGGGGGAGGAGTACTTCGACGCCAATCGACTCGAAGCCGCGGCGGAATCTTACCGATCGGTCCTCTCGGCGCCGGGATCCCCACTCTACGAAGAGGCATTGTACAAGCTGGGCTGGACGTACTACAGGCTCTCCCGTTACGCCGACGCGATCAGTGTATTCACCTATCTGGTCGATGATGCCGAGGCCGGCGAGAGTCTCGGCGGGATGGCGAGCGAGGCCAAATCGTACATCGCGATCAGCTTCTCCGAGTTCAGCGGCGTAGAGGGACTTCAGAGCTACCTGGAACGGATCGGGGATCGTTCCTACGGCGCCGAGCTTCTGCTCAGCCTGGGCGGTCTCTTTCGCGGAGAGGGGGAGTTCCAGACCGCGGAGCGGGCATTCCGCGGTTTCATCGAAATCTACCCGGAGCATAGAGAGGCCCCGAGTGCACAGCGAGAGCTGGTCGAAGTGCTGGAGCTGCAAGAGCACGAGGGCGAGGCTCTTGCCGCGCGGGCACGGTATTCCAGCCTCTTCGGACCCGGCACCATTTGGGCCGAGGAGTGGATGGCCGACGATCAGGCGGCGGGAGTGCGCGAATCGGCCGAAGAGTTTCACTACGGCGGCGCCGCGGGCCTGCACGGGCGCGCTCGCGACGCCGCGGATGCCGAGGGGTTGCGGCGGGCGGTCGATCTGTACGCGTCGTTCCTCGATCGTTACCCGGAAAGCGATCGGACGCTGCAGGTCGCGATGCAGCGTGCGGACGCCTGGCTCGATCTGGAGCAGCCGAGCGTCGCCGCCGACTACTTCGTCGCGGCCGCCGACATCGCCGATCGGCGTCCGGATTCCGGTCCGGTCGCCGCCAACGCCCTCTACAACGCCATACACTCTCTCAACGCGATCGACCTGGAGGCGGGATCAACCGACTTCGAGCGCATGTCGAAGACCATCGATCGCTTCGCCGAGCAGCATGCGGGCGATGAACGGATTCCGAGCCTCTGGATGCGCCGCGCCGAGATCCACTTCGACGCTGGGCTACACGCCGAGGCGGCGGATGACTTCGCCCGAACCGCGGGAGTCGCCGTCGATGCCGAGCAGGCGGCACGGGCGACGGAGATGGTCGCGCGCAGCTATTTCGAGGCGGGGCGATTCGTAGAGGCCGAAGAGTGGGCCGCCAAGATGGACCGTTCGACGAAAGCCTCATCCGCCCTGCAGGCCGCCGCGATCTACCGTCAGGCCGAGACACTCAGAGATGCTGGCGATGCCTCGCTGGCCGCGGCGCAGTTCTTGCGCGTGGTCGCGCTCGATCCTCATGCTGAAGGAAGCGACGCGGCGCTATACGACGCAGCGACCGCTTGGCTCGGTGCCGCAGAGCCAGCGCTGGCGGCACGCGACTTCGAGCGGATTCCGGCCGAGCATCCCGAATCGGATCTGGCGAACGATGCGCTTCGCCAGGCGGCGGTTCTGCGCGAAGAGGCTGGAGAGCACACCAGAGCAGCGGTGCTTCTGGGCGAGCTTGCTACGCGGGCCTCCGGAACTCAGATAGGCGACGACGCTGCCTATTTCTCCGCTCTCTACTGGCACGAAGCGGGTGAGCTCGAGCGTGCCCGATCCGCGTTCGCCGCCTATCACGCGGAGTACGAGGGTGCCCACGACCGGAACCTCGATTCCCGCATTCGAGAGATCCGATTGGCGGAGTCCGCCGGTGCGTCCCCGGACGAGCTCTCCGGACGGCTCGACGCACTCCTCCACGTGGCGGAGCGTTTCCGCTCGGCTGGTGCGGAGATGTCGGCCGCGATCCTGGCCGAGGCCCAATGGAAGCGGATCGATCTCGATCTGCCGGGCTACCGGGAGTACGCCATTCGACCGCCCTTGCAGAAGACGACGCAGCGGAAAGAGAAGAAGATGAATGCGCTGCTCGACGGGTACGCCAAGGCGTCGGAGTATCGCTCGGCCAAGTGGTCGATCCGATCCCTGGCGCGCATGGGCGAGGTTCTGGAGGAGTTCCATCGAGCGATCGTGGCCGCACCGGCGCCCTCCGATCTCTCGGAAGTCGAAGCCGCTCTCTATCTGATGGAGCTCGAGGACTACGCGGCGCCTTACGGCGAGCAGGCGATCGAGTCGTATGTAGCGGCGGTCGAGATATCGGTCGAAAGCGGCCTCGACGAGCCCTTTGGGGCGCTGGCGAAGGCCCGTGCGCAGGCCCTCCGTCCCGAAATCGACCTGCCGCCATTGCCACGGGAGGTGTCGCTGGGCGCGCCGATCCGTCTGGCCGCGAGCCAGGAGCTCGAGCTCCCTGAACTCAGCGCCGGCGAAGCGATGGCGACGCCACTGGGCATCGACCCGCCGCGGCCCGGCTTCGCGATCGGGTCGGGAACGCGCGCGGCCCTGATCGGCACCGGTGTGACAGGAGGAATCACGACCGCGATCATGGCTGCTCGGGGTTCCAACACCGGGGCGGTAATGGCCCTTGGCGCCTTGAGCGGCGGCGCGTTGGGCATGGCGATCTGGGCTCCCGGTAGAGATGATGGACAGCAAGACGCTAAATCCAACAAAAACTACAGTTCCGACAACCCCGAAGTCGATCTCGATTTGAAAGGTCCGAGGGTGGAACTGAAGCCGGACCTGTCGCGAGGAGGGGCGAAGCTGCTCCTCACGGTTCCCCTGAACTAACGATCCGATCTGAGACACGAGGACCACTGACGGAGCGAAAGCATGGCCCTGATCTCGACACTCGTTGCTGCTGCCCTTGTCTCCACCGGCGGGCCCACAAGCCCTCCGGTGTCGCCAGGCGTGCTTCAGATCGAGTCGGAGCTGGTGATTCACGGGCGAGTCCGCAAGCCCCAGGTCTTCTTCATGATTCCGAAGAAGACCGCGCGGATGGGCGACGAGATCGCGGCCGTGGCCGACCCCGTTGATGAAGTGGTGCGCTTGGGCGCGGTGAATCTCGCGCCCACACGTACGGTCGATTTGGATGAACTCCGCCGGAGCTCCCTCCTCGGGCAGCTCGAAAAGGCGGTTCGATGACGGCGCCCGAGGCGCTCGGAAGCCCGATATTCGAGGAGGATCTCTGATGGGTATGTACTCACCCGAGCAAATGCTCGCCTTCTTCCAGCAGGGGGGGGTGTTCATGCATCTCATTCTGCTCAGCGGAGCCGTTGCGACCGCCGTGACGTTGGAGCGGTGGTTCGTGCTCTTCGTCAGGAGCAGCATGTCGGCCCGGCCCTTCGCCAACAAGATCTGCGGACACATCAGATCCGGAGATTTCGATCAGGCGCTCACGCTCTCGATGGCCAAAAAGACGCCGCTGGCTCGCATCGTCAGGGCCGCCATCATGGCGCGCTCCGGTGGCTCGAGAGACGTGCAGAACGCCGTCGACGAAGCAGCACTGGCCGAGATTCCGACTCTGCAGGATCGAACTCCGTACCTCGGGACGATCGCGCAGATCGCGACACTCTTGGGGCTCTTGGGAACGATCGTCGGCTTGATGCAGTCGTTCGCCGCCGTTCAGAGCGCGGCCTCGGAGCAACGGGCGATGCTTCTGGCCGCGGGGATCTCAACGGCGCTGAACACGACGGCGCTCGGCCTGATCGTGGCCGTTCCGACCACCGTGGCCTACTCGATCATGCAGCGGAAGACCGAGCGACTGATCGAGCAGATCGACGAGGCTTCGGTGCGGGTCATGAATCTGCTCATCTCGCGGAAGTCGGATGTGGCGGCGGCCAAGGCGCAGATCGCGGAGTCGGTCGCCGCTCGCTGAGCCGACCCTGAGGAGGAGCCGATGTTTCCCGCCACCCGACGATCTCGCGCCGTGCGTGTCCAGGAGGATCTGAACATCACGCCGATCATGAACGTCTTCATGATCCTCGTGCCCTTCCTCCTGCTCACCGCCGCATTCGCGCACACCGCGATGGTCGATCTGAGCCTGCCTGTCTCGTCCGAGCCAGAGACGGAAGAGGAAGAGAAGGTCGATCTGAATCTGCGCGTGTCGGTAACGGAATCGGGGCTTCGTGTCGAAGGGAACGAGGCTGCCCTGGAGAGGCTTCCACGTCTCGACGACGGCTCGTACGACTTCGGGGGACTGGGCCGCCAGCTCTCCGAGGTCCGCGAAGCCCACCCCGATGAACGGATGGTGATCGTGGCCGCGACTCCCGCCATCCGCTACCAGTCGGTGGTGTCGGTGATGGACCGTTGCAAGTCCGCTGGATTCAACGAGATCTCGATCGGTCCCGCCGATCCAGAGGAGCCACAATGAGCTTCAGCCCCTCCAAGATCCCCTTGCGCAACGGCGGGAACATGGCGGCGCGGAAGGCAGCTCGCTTCTCCAAGCGCCCCTTCGTGCTGAACATCACCTCGATGATCGACATGTTCACGATCCTGCTGATCTTCCTGCTGGTCAATTTTTCCAGCGACGAAACGGTCAGGGCCCCGGATCTCGATCTCCCGAACTCCGAACAGGCTCAAGGGGTGAAGAGGAGCTCGGTCCCCGTCGTAGTCACGCGGAACGCCATCGTGGTCGACGGTGCGACGGTGGCCAGGATCGCCGATGTTCACCAGCAAGCTACCGCCGAGATCCCCGAACTCGTTGCCGCGCTCACCCAGCAGCGTGATCGCGCGATCCATATCGCGACACTGGCGGCCAGGGCCGCACCTTCGGTCGGCGTGAACACCGAAGAGATCGCCTGGCAAGGGCGAGTGACGCTGAGCGGTGACCAGGATATCCCCTTCGAGCTGCTGCGGCGGGTGATCTACTCCTGCGGGCAGGCGTCGTTCGCCGACGTCTCTCTCGCGATGGACAAAGCCACGGAAGCCGGAAGCTAGGAGACGCCGATGACATCGTCCCCTCGGACCCAAGGCAAGACGCAGAGACCAGCCGAGGTCTCCGACGCCACCGAGGCGGATCGTCTCTTTCGCCGCACGCTGGTCGGTGCGCTCGTGTCGTGGGCCCTTGTGTCGGCCACGATCATGATCGCCGATCCTCCCCCCGCGGTGGCGAACAGCCAGGACGAGTACCTCGAGAGCATCGTGGTTCGAGCCTACATGGCGCCGCCGGAGCCGGAGCCCGAGATCGAGATGGCCGATG
>CAZFNT010000226.1:0-6760 GCA_964520315.1 uncultured Gemmatimonadota bacterium | reverse complement strand
CTTCGCATTGCGTGGTGGACTCGGGGCACTGGTCGGCTGGTGACTCCGGCTCCGCGGGCTCGGGCACGATTCGCGCTCGCCGTGCGGCATTGGGCGCGAGGAGACCGTGGTAGACGAGCAAGTGACCGCGTGGCGCGGGCACGAGCACCGCGAGTCGTTCGATGAGCTCGAGGGGTGAGTAGTCGACGTATGCCGTGCCATTCCTCCAGGGTTTTCGAAAGTGGTAACGGACGTTGCCGTCAGGCGTGAGTTCGAGCCGCTCGGTCGCGATCGGTGGTCTGGCGATGTAGCGGCAGAACTTCGAGCGTGAGAGAAGTCGAAATTCATTTGTTTTTGAAAGAAAAATGCATATGAATTTCTTTCAAAAAAAGCCCTCGCTTGCAGTCTTTTTGAAAGAAAAAAGCATACGAATTCCTTTCAAAAAGAACTTCTGATATCTTTCCAGTAGATAATGGACAAAGCGCATAACCCCCATCATCAAAATATGGGCAAGCATCCGAACAGCACCGACAGCAAGATCCGACGGCGGATTCAAGGTCACAAACGGGGCTGGGTGTTCACGCCCGACAGCTTCAAGGATCTGGGCACCCGCAGGGCGATCGACCTTGCGCTCATGCGCCAGCGGGACCGTGGCCACATTCGACAGCTGGCCCGGGGACTGTTCGACTTCCCCAGAACCGACCCCCAGTTGGGCGACTTGTGGCCCCCCACAGATGACATCGCAAGAGCCCTGGCAGGCCGCGATGCGACTCGGCTCCAGCCATCGGGCGGCTATGCGGCCAACCTGCTTGGACTATCTACTCAGGTGCCCATGAGGGTCGTGTACTTGACGGACGGCCGCTCACGCACGGTCCAGATCGGCAACCGCCAGATCATCCTCAAGCACACCACTCCCCGCAATATGGCCCCAGCCGAGATAAGCGGGCTCGTCATCCAGGCTTTGCGGCATCTTGGCCGAGAGCATGTTGATGACCAGGTGATTGCGCAACTCGACCGCGCGCTGGACCAGGGCGCTCGGAGGCAGTTGATGAAGGACATCCGCTACGCACCCGCCTGGATCGCGGACGTGTTCCGAGAGTTGGCCGGCAAGGATGGCAGGACATGAGAGAGTTTCTGGAGATGCCGGACGAAAGACGCCGAGTGGTGTGCTCCGAAACCGGAGCGGAATTGAACCTGTTCGAGTTGGCTGTGGAGAAGGATTTCTGGGTCTGCTGGACCCTGGGCAAGCTGTTTGGGCTGCAACAATGGGGCTCCCACCTCACTTTCAAGGGCGGAACGTCTCTGTCGAAGGGATGGGAGCTGATCGAACGTTTTTCGGAGGATATCGACATCGTCATCGATCGGCGCGCCTTGGGTTTCGGTGCCGCCAGGGCCCCTGAGCGAGCCCCCAGCAAGAGCCAACGCAAGAAACGGATCCGGGAGCTTGCGGCAGCCTGTCGAACATGCGTCAAACACACAATTCAACCTGCGCTCCGAGATATCATCGAAGCGGACTTGCCCAGCGCACTCGTATGGAAGCTCGACAGCGACCCCGAAGACCCCGAGGGGCAGACTCTGTTGTTCGCCTACCCAACCGCTTTTCTGGACAAGCCTGCCTATCTGAGCAGAGTGGTCAAGATCGAATTCGGTGCTCGGTCCGATACAGACCCCGCAGCGACCATCGAAGTGGAACCCTACGTTCACACGAGATTCCCAGATCTACTGTCGGATCCGAAGGCCGAAGTTCGTGCGGTTTCGCCCGAACGTACGTTTTGGGAGAAAGCCATGCTTCTGCATGAGGAGACCTTTCGACCAACGGAGAAGATGGCTCCCAATAGGCATCTCGCTCGACACTACTACGATATCTTCCGGTTGATTCAGGCCGGGGTCGCCGGCCGGGCGGCCAGTGATTCGGGACTCTTCGACCGGATTGCCGAGCACCGCCAGATCTTCTTTCCGTATAGCTGGATGAACTACGAAACGTTGGCGCAAGGTCGTTTGCGAATCGTGCCGGAGCGCCACCACCTACCATATTGGCGAAGAGACTATCAGAGCATGCAGCAGGAGATGTTCTACGGCGACATTCCGAGCTTCGACGAGATTTTGGGGGTAGTGGAGGGATTTCAGAACCGGTTCAACCACGGTTGAACTAACGACGCAATTTCGCGATCGTTGCTTCTCTTATGCGGCGACGTTCCGAGAAGTAGATCTCGATCTGATTCAACCAACTGGCGTGAACGGGCGTGTGGACGGGGATGATGGTCGGCCACCGATCCTGAAGGCGTCTGATGCTCGCCGGATGTCCCACGCAGCCAGATACGCCCACGCCCCTTTGCGTTCGTACTCGTGCTCGACGCGCATAGCCCTGCCAGGTGCCACGCGAAGAGTCGAGTGAACGCGCCGTCGCGCCTGGATGCCGGTCTTTTCATCGGTAGACAAGATGCAGTCCTCTGCCGCCAGGGAGCTGCCATCCCAAGTGCCTTCGTAGAGGTCAAGGACTCGGCCTGCCTTTTCCTCGAAAGCCGGATCCCGCGGAAAGATCCAGGAGCGATGGGTCCATGGCCGGATCGCGTCCTCACTCAACCAGCGCCATATCGTGGTTTCGCCGACAGATGCGACGATGCGACTGGGCTTCTTTTTCAGCGCGCCTTCGGCGGCCGTCTATCAAAAACAGATCTCCATCGCTCTGATAGGCTTGGTTCTGATCGCTGCCTTCAGCGGCTTCATAGGGTCCACTCCATAAGGCCAAGAGGCGCATGGCGAAGCGCGCATTTGGCGGCGGATCCTGGCTATCGCAAACCCTCCCCCCGATCCTCGGCGGCGCGCGCCTCCTCCCCACGCCCGGTCAACCGCAGAGCCAGGGCCAGCCGATCCCATCCATCGGCCGATGCCGGATCGATCTCCACCGCTCGCTCCAGATGGGCGATCGCCGCGGCCGGCTCCCCGCGGCGCAGATAGGCGCTCCCGAGGTTGAGGCGGATCTCGACGCCTTCCGCGCCACGGTCGAGCGACGCCAGCCACGACTCGATCGCCGCCGCGTCCTTCCCCAGCTCCTGGCGCACCCGCCCCAGGGCCACGAAGGTCTCGCTCCCCGCACCCCGCAACGCCGCGGCCGCCGACCAGATCCGCTCGGCCCCCTCGAAATCGCCGCGCCGGCGGTGGAGCGCTCCCGCGTTGTGCAGCATCCGCGGATCGTTCGGCGCCAGCTCCAACGCCCGGTCCCATTCGCTCGATGCCTGTTCGAGCCTACCCATCTCGGCGGCCCACTCCGCCCGTCGAGCCAGCACCAGGGCCGCGCGGCGCCGCGTATGTCGATCGGGCGAGCCACTCGCGAGCTCGATGAAGGAGTCGAGCGCCGCCCGCGCGGAGGGTGACTCGCCGGCCGCGCCGTCCAGGCGAAAGAGCAGTCCATGCGGCGAAAGCTCCGGGGCCGGAAACGCGGGACGCTCGAGCGGAGCGTGCATCACCGGGCGAGAGCCGGCCGCGGCAATTAGCGTCTCGATCGAAGCTCGCCCCGGCTCCCCCCGCCGCTCCTCGACCCTGACGCCGAGGCTCGCCAGCGCCCGCTCCATCGCCCACCTGCGCCCGATCACGGGGGGATAGACGACCACCAGATCGCCACGCTCACCGGTCGACGCTCGATACTCCTCGAGCGCGAAGAGGTCCAGAGTGTTGTCGAGCAACACCAGTGCCGAGTCGGGGGCGCAGACCGCCAACGCGGCACCGTAGCGATGCGCATCGTTCCTCCCGCTCAGATCTCTCTCGTTCCAACGAAGCGCGACGCTCCAAACGACTGCGGCGACGAGCAAGGCGGTCAGCGCCGCTCTCCCCGCGGCGGGCGCGCGATCGACCGGAGCGACCGCCGCGACCGCCAAGGCCAGAGGGATCGCCACCGGGAGCAGATAAGCGTCGAGCACCATCCCGCCGCCGAAACGCAGCGCCAGAAAGATCCCCGCCGCCACCGTCACCACGAGCACGGGGCGCAAGCTCGGAGCCCGCCCCCTCCACACCCCTGGCGCCAAGAGCGCGACGATGCCGGCCAGGAGCAGCAGGGCCCAGCCCGGCCCCAGATCTCGTAGCAGGTCGGCCCAGGGCGGAGCCCGATAGACATCACCGGCCAGCTCGGTGGCGAAGTCGGCGGCTAGCAGATGCTCGATGAAGCCGCTCAGCCGATGCGGCGCCCCCCAGGCATGGTCCTGCGCGTGAAGCCCTTGAATGGGCAGATAGAGAAAAATGGTCGCCGCGAGCGTCCAGCCGATGGCGAGGCGCCCGATTGCGCGGATGCGCTTGCCTCGCCCCGCCACGACGATATGGGCCGCGCTGACCGCCAATGCGGTAGGCAGGGCCAAGATGTGGGTCGCGGTGGCGAGGGCACCGAGATGGCCCGCCAGTAGCTGCTTTCGGCATCTGCGCCCGCTCGGCTCTCCCCCACTGGGCAGAGCGCCGTAGAGGAGCACCAGCGCCAACGCGAGGAAAGCGTAGACCTCTGGGGTCGTCGCGAATCGCCAGATGCTGTCGAGAGAGCCGGCACCGAGCGCGACCGCGGCGACCCAGGCCGATCGGCGCTGGCCCCCGTGCGCTGAATGGCGCAGTGCGAGCGCGACGAGCCCCGCCAGCGCCAGAGCGGTGGCCACTGCACCGGCCAGAACCACCGCGCGCCCGTCGCCGAGCGCGGCGAAGAGAAGCGAGGGCAGGGCATGTCCCGGCGGATGTAGGATCCCACCGCGCAGCGCCACGGCGACCGCCTCGCCGCCATCGTCCCAATAGGCGCCTGGCGCGGCGGTGATCGAGTAGATGGCGGCTGAGACCAGCGCCACGCAAGCGATCAACGCCGACTCGCTCCCGGCGTCGAGCATCTCTTTCGCTGAGACCCCTCTGGTGGTCACCGCGACCAGCGCCCATTCGTCGGCCCACCGATCCCGGCCGCGATGGCGCGTCGCCGTGACTCGCGATCTTCGATCCAGCGAGCCCGCCGGAACACCCGGTTGCCGACGATGAGCGCGTCGAGCTCGCCCTCTTCGAAGACGCGAAGCAGGTCGGCGCCGGTGCGGGCGATCGGTTGGCCGGCTACATTGAGGCTGGTATTGAGCAGCGCGGGGACCCCGGTGCGACGATGGAAGTGCTCGATCAGTCGATGGAAGAGTGGACTGTCGAGCGCCCGAACAGTCTGAGCGCGTGCGCTCCCGTCGCGGTGCAACGCCGCGCGCAGCCGGTGGCGGTGAGCGTGGCGGACGGGCAAGGCGAATCCCATTCGGTCGCAATCTCCCTCAATCTCCAAAATCTCGTGACTCCGCTCCGCCAGGATCGCGGGAGCGAGGGGACGGAACCACTCGCGTCCCTTGATGTGGCGGTTGATCCGTTCGCGGGTCGCTTCGTCGCGCGGATCGGCCAGGATCGATCGGTTTCCGAGGGCGCGGGGGCCGAACTCCATTCGACCTTGGACCCAACCGATGATGGCTCCCCTTGCGAGCAGTTCGGCCGCGGTGTCCGCCGGATCGTCGACCGAGACTGGCGCCAGGGATCCGGCGGGGGTGTGGAGCCGGGTGGGGGGATCGGGGCCGAGGTAGGGAGTTGGTCGGGACGATGGGCGGGGCGCACCGCGTTCGGCCGCGAGGGCAAGGGCGGCGCCGGCGGCCGTGCCCGCGTCGTTGGGGGCCGGCGGCACATGGATCAGCTCGAAGGGGGCCTTGCGGAGCAGGGCGCCGTTCATCTGGCTGTTGAGGGCGACTCCTCCGCTCAGGCAAAGGGTCTTGGCGCCGGTCGCCCGGTGCAGGTGAGCCGCGATGTGGAGAGCGATCTCTTCGAGGCGCGCCTGGGCCGCCGCGGCGAGGGCGAAATGACGGTCTTCGAGGGGAGCCTGCGGCTTCCGCGGAGGGCCGTAGTGGGCGTCGAATAGCTTCGAGGTGCCGCGCCGCTCTCCGTACTGGTGGCGAAACCAGCGACCATCGAGGCTGAATCCGCCGCGCTCTTCGGTGCGAATCGCCTGGCGCAATGAGGTCCCCTCCGAAGGATCGCCGTAGGCTGCCAGCGCCATGACTTTGTACTCGTCGGAGTAGGGCTCGAAGCCGAGGTGCTGGGTGACGGCGCGCCAGAAGATGCCGAGCGAATGCGGGAAGGCGATCCGGCGGATGGCGAGCGGACGCCCCTGGTGGAGCCGTCCGAGCCAGGCGGTGGTCCACTCCCCCATCCCGTCGATCGAGAGAAGGGCCGGGGCGGGATCTGAGCAGTAGGGCAGGGCATCCCAGAGGTGGGCGTGGTGGTGCTCCACGAAGCGGGTGTCGGTGTCAGGCGGGAGGGCAAGGCGCCGCGCTAGGCCGCCGCGAAGCAGCCCGATCATGTGCATCCACCCCCCGACGTCGCTGCCGCGGTCGGTCGCGAATCGGATCGATCGTGGCAGATTGCGGGCGACATGCCGGAATCGGGCGCCGGTGTGCAGGAGAGGGCGATGGTAGAAGGCGATGGCGTCGGCGCCGCCGGCGCGCCCTATGCACCACTCGGCCGCTCGGTGGGGGAAGGCGCCATCGTGTTTGATGCCTGAGAAGCGCTCCTCTTCGACAGCGGCAACGAGCTCGCCGTCGACTACGATCGCGGCGGCGGAGTCGTGACCGAATGCCGAGATGCCGAGGATTCTCACGCGAGGCGGCCCGGCGCGTGCGGTCGGCGCGGCGCTTCGGCCACGATCAGAGCGAACCAGGCCAGGCGGCGAAGCCAGGGCAAGGTGCGCAGCACTTTGCGGTCGAGGGCAGTGGTGGCGCGGGTCGCGACGATCGCGCTCGATAGA
>CAZFNT010000225.1:0-6764 GCA_964520315.1 uncultured Gemmatimonadota bacterium | reverse complement strand
AAGTCCCTAGTTATTTCTGCGTGGACCCTGAGTCAGGAAGTCCGTGAGCTCGCCGCCCACACCAACCGATGGCTCACGGAGGCGAACGCAGTGGAGCGCTTCGGAATCGTCGGTGCGTCCCTGAGTGAGGTCAAAAACCACCGCCGGCACCGACTCGCCATGGCTTGTCCAGGTCTGTGCCGTGAACAGGCTGTAGAACTTGCCGGTGCCCGTGTCCCAAGCCCACCAGAAGGGGGGCTGACGCTCGGCGTTGTACGGCTCGATACGCCGATTCCAAAAGACATCGAACCCACCATTTTCGATTAAATCGTCCTCGCTCGCCGTGATGGCATGCGCAGGCTCAGAAAGCAGAAGAAAGGCACCTAACGAGAGGGAGAGAGAGCACAGAATGGTGGACATCGGTCGGATATACACAGCCACCCCTCTTCTTTCGGGTTTCGGGGCTCCTTCCTGCGCCCTCCCGGCGCGTCAAACTGCCCCTCTTCTTGAACACCCTTCTGGGAACTCCGGGTGAAGTCGGTGTCAACATGGAGACTGTGTGCACTCACAGACCCGAGAACCCAGGCTATAATTCGGGGTTCTGACTCCCGCTCCCCACCCTTCCCCGGAAGACACCGATGTTCGAAAAGACCGAGAGGATCTTCCGCGAGCTCGTGCCCGCCGTCGATTTCTGCTCTCTGCGCGCGGTGGATACCCGCTCCGAAACGCTCCAAGTGCAACGCGATGTCGCTCTTCCTCCGGTTTCTCAACGAAGCCGGGGGGCGATGGTCACTGTGATCGAAGGGAAGGGGCTCGGCTATGCGGCTACGCACGATCTCTCGCGAAGCGGCCTCACCAACGCCGTGGAACGAGCCCGATCGTGGGCCAAAGCCACCGGCGCCGGCTCGCTCTTCGACTACCGGAGGGTCGCCTATCCCCATCCGGTCGGGGAGTTCTTCACCGAGGAAGAGGAGCCATGGGCTTCCGTATCGGAGGCGGAGAAGTTCGGCCTTCTGACCGCCGCCTGCCGAGAGCTGACGGGCGATGAGCGCCTTGTTGACCAATACACCCTATTCCAACACACGACCAACGACAGCCTCTATCTCACATCCGACGGCGGCCGCGTGGCTCAGCGCAGCGTTCTGACCGCGCCAGGAATTTGGGTGGCCGCTCATGCCCACGGCGACACGGTGACACGATCGGCCGGCTTTGGAAGTCTCTGCCAGGGGGGCATGGAGGTGTTGCGCCGACTCCGCTTCGAGTCGAGTCCGAGAGAGATGCGCGAAGAGGTGCTGGCGCTCGTCGAGGCGCCCGATTGCCCGAGCGGCACGATGAGCTTGCTGATCGCCCCGGATCAGGCCTACTTGCAGGTCCACGAGTCGATCGGCCACCCGCTGGAGCTCGATCGGGTGCTGGGAGATGAGCGGAATTACGCCGGCACTACCTTCGTCACGCCCGAGATGGTGGGCAGCTACCGCTACGGCACAGATCTGCTGAACATCACTTTCGATCCCGGTGTCGTTGGCGAAGCGGCGAGCTACGGCTACGACGACGAGGGGATGCGCGCCGAGCGACAACATATTATCGAAAACGGTGTGCTCATGCGACTGCTCGGAGGGGTCACTTCCCAAGCACGCTCGGGCCTGCCTGGTGTCGCTTCCTGCCGGGCGAGCAGTTGGGCGCGCCCGCCCATCGACCGGATGGCGAACCTCAATTTGGAACCGGGCGACTCCACGCTGGAAGAGATGATCGGAGCGGTCGAACGTGGCATCTACATGCGCTCGAACTGTTCCTGGTCGATCGACGACTCTCGCCGCAAGTTCCAGTTCGGTTGCGAATGGGGGCAGCTCATCGAGAAGGGCCGGTTGACGCAAGTGGTGAAGAAACCGAACTACCGCGGCATCAGCGCCACTTTCTGGCGCCACCTCGAGATGGTGGGGCGAGCCGACACGGTCGAGATGCTCGGGACTCCCTACTGCGGCAAGGGGGAGCCGAACCAGGCGATCCATGTCGGCCATTCCACCCCCCCTTGCCTCTTCAGCGATGTCGATGTTTTCGGAGGAGCATGATGGATCATCACCGAAGCACATTCGATTCCCTCGCCGATCATCTGCAGGCGAGCATGCATGGAACCGAGGTTTTCCTCGCCCAGTACGGCGGTGAGGAATCGGATTTCGTGCGCCTGACCAAGGGGAAGGTGCGGCAAGCTGGATCGGTCCACGACCATGCCTTCTACGTGGAGCTGATCAATGGCAAGCGTCACGTGGGGAGCGCGGTGACACTCAGCGGCAATCCCGAGGATGACCGCCGCTTGCTCGACGACGAGCTCGGTCGTCTTCGCGCGCGTCTACCTCAACTGCCCGAAGACCGGCACCTTCTCTATTCCACCGAAGTGCGATCGACCGAGCGAGTGGAACGTCGCGATCTGCTCACCGGGGAAGACGCGATGGCGATCGTGCTCGACACCGCCAAGAGCTACGACCTAGTCGGCATCTACGCGGCCGGCGCGGTCCACCGCGGCTTCGCCAATTCCCTGGGGCAACGCAACTGGTTTTCCAGCGACACTTTCAACTTCGAGTGGACCCTCTATCACCACGCCGATAAGGGGATCAAGGACTCCTACGCGGGGTTCGACTGGGATGCGGATGCACTCCGACGCGAAATGGAGAAGGGTGCGAAGCGCCTGGATCTGCTGGCGCGCCCACCACGCGATGTGAAGCCGGGCGCCTACCGGGCGTTTCTCGAGCCGGCCGCCGTGGCGGAATTGATGATGCTCACTTGCTGGGGTGGCTTTGGACTCGAGGGGATCCGAACCAAGACCTCACCCTTGCTTCATTTCTGGGACGGAGAAACCCCACTCGACCCCCGAGTGAACCTGTACGAGAGCACGTCGCAAGGGACCGCGCCCGGGTTCGACGGCCAGGGCTTCATTCGACCGCCCCAAGTCGCTTTGATCGATGGCGGACGCCCCGGCGAACCGCTCGTATCTCCCCGTAGCGCGCTCGAGTACGGGGCGTCTACCAACGGCGCCAACGAGGGCGAGTTCCCCGAATCGCTCGAGATCGGCGCAGGAGAGCGATCGGCCAAGGACATACTCGCCGAACTCGATCGCGGTCTCTACTTGCAGCGGCTCTGGTACCTGAACTGGTCGGACCGCGCCGCCGCCCGCGTCACCGGCATGACGCGATTCGCATCGTTCTGGGTCGAAGATGGGCAACTGGTGGCACCACTGCCGGCCATGCGTTTCGACGAGACCCTCTACAACATCTTCGGTGCCAATCTGCTCGAGCTGACTCGAGAGCGGGAGCGCCTCTTCGATCCGGATACCTACGAGGGCCGGACGACTCAAAGCTGCCTGCTGCCGGGGATGCTGGTCGACGGGCTTCAACTCACACTCTGATCGGCACCAAGACGCCACCCTGAGCCGCGCTCTCCACGATCGCGAAAGTCGTCTCGCTCGCCGCGACGAGCTTGGCGAAGGGGATCGGATCGGGACCGCCGCTGGCGACCGAATCGACGAATGCCGCCAGCTCCTCGCGGTGGCCCTTGCCGCTCTTGAAGCGTTGCACCCTGCGTTTTCCGCCGCGGTGGACTTCTAGGCGTCGAAGATCTTCGAGGACCACGACGGCACCATCGCCCAGGACTTCTATCCGCTCCTTCGGGTAGCGCTTATCGCCGCTGGATACATATCGAAGTGTCGCTACCGATCCGTCGTCGAAGCTCAGGGTCGCCGCGACATTGTCGGATGCCAGCCAGCGCTCGCTCCGGTCCGCGAGAGCGTGGGCGCTCACCTTGGTAGGCACGGCCCGCAGCACACCGATCAGCAGATCGACGAAATGTCCGCCTTCTCCGATGATCCGCCCCCCGCCGACGACCGGATCCTGATACCAGTGATCCCGATCGATCTGACCCGCGTTGATGCGGTAGTCGATCTGGAAGGGGCCGTGCAGCTCCGAGAGTGTTGTCGCAAGGGCTGCACCGGCGGCCGAAAAGCGACGATTGTAGCCCACCATCAGTGTGCCGCCGTGCTCCGATCGAGCCTCTTCGACCCGGCGGAGCTGCTCACGATCGAGCGCCAGCGGCTTCTCGACGAAGACCTGCTTTCCGGCGGCCATCGCCCGAGCGACCAGATCGGCGTGGCTGTCGTGCCGCGTGAGGATCATCACGGCGTCCACATTCTCGTCGGCCAACAGCTCTTCCGGATCGGCGTGCGTGCGCGCGATCCCGAAGCGCTCCTGGGCGGCATGGGCGGTGATCCCCGAAGATGTCGTCACCGCCTCGATCCGATGCGGCCCCGCGCCTTCTAGCGCCGGCAGGAGCGTTCCCCGGGCGAAATTGCCGGCACCGATGAGTCCGAGACCGACGGGTCGGTCCACCATCCGCGCCCGTCCCCCACTCTTCCCTTCACGGAGCGCCTGCCGCGACGCAACCGATGTCTCGGTGACCTCGTCTCGATCGGGATAGCGCAACACAATGCCGAGCGATCTCTCCTCGTCCCCATCGCCTGAGAGTAGATCGAACGCCTCGTCTGCCTGAGACACATCGAAACGATGCGTGACGATGCCGTCAAGCGACACTTTGCCACGCGCCAAGAGGTCGAGAAAGAGATCCAGATTCCGTCCTTCGGTCCACCGCACATAGCCGATCGGGTAGTCGAAGCCCCGCTCCTCGTAGTCGGGATCGTAACGACCCGGTCCGTACGATCGACTCAGAACGATTCTGGCCTCCTTCTCGTAGAACACACTCGAAACACTTCGGGGTACGTCGATCCGCACCCCTCCGACGATCGACACCACGCCTCTGTCGCGGACGATCTCGCCGGCGAGATCCACGACCACGCCGGAGTTCGTCGATGCCGTGACGATCGCCGCATCGACACCGCGCTGCATGGTGAACGCGTTCACTAGCGTCGCGATCTCGTCGCCGGAGCCGCAGGCCGCGTCGTCTATTCCGCCGCGCAGCGCTTCGGCAACGGCGACGGGGCTCACGTCGATTCCGAAGACACGGAATCCCCCAGCCTGCAGAATCCGCGCCGTGATCTGTCCGATCAACCCCAGGCCGATCACGGCCACCGATCCACCAAAGGGGATCTCGGCCTGGTGAATCCCCTGGAGAGAGATCGCTCCCAGCGTGGCAAAAGCCGCGTCCTCGTACGGAACGCCCTCCGGAATCCGGGCCACCAGATTGCGCGGCACCCAGTTCATCTCGGCGTGACAAGCGTAACCAACGCCCGCGCAGGCCACTTGATCGCCGACCGCGATCCCCTCGACCCCTCGGCCGATCGCCACGACCTCGCCCGCCGCTGCATAGCCGAGCCCCTTCAGCGTATCGAGCCGGGCCCTCACCTTTCGAATCGTCGCCCCCACACCTTCGCGCGCGGCCGTATCGAGCACCTGTCGCACGAGATCGGGGCGCTCTTTCGCCTTTCCCGCCAGAGAGCGGCGCGCGGTCCGAAAGGTCGACCCTTCCGTCCCCGAGCTGATCGCGCTCGCCGCGGTGCGCACCAGCACACCTCCGGCACGCAAAGCCGGCGGCTGCACCTCAGCGACACTCAGCTCGCCGCTCTTGAAGCTCTGCACCACTTGCTGGATCACCCGAAATCTCCTTCACCGCTCGCCGCCGGCAGCAGCCCGCTCGACGACCGGCTCGTCCCTACTCCGTCCTGGGCGGATCCCGCGAAACCCTCGGGACCGATCGGTCCTTCGAGCTCGACGTGGCCGGCCCAGCCGAAGTGTGGTACGAATCGATGCTTGCGCGCCGGATCCACCGTCCAAGTGGGCTCCGTCGCTCCTGACCGTCGCACGATGCTCACCTCGCCCGCGTCGAAGCGGGCCAGGGGGAACACACGACAGGCTCTTGCTCGATCGATCGACGGTATTTTGCGCGGGTCCAGTCCCATTTCCACCGCGCAAACCTGATCGACCGCAACCGCGTTTCTGCCCCCGATCAGGCGCCCGGCCGCGACCGGCTCAGGGCACATCGGGCCGTTCCCCTCCCCCGCCACGATCCCGTCCACGATCGAGAAATAGCGTCGCACCGGTTTCGGACTCAGCTCCCCGTGCTCGTCCCCATAGAGTAGGAGTTTGTTCAGGTCGAGGACCATGCGCCATATGGTGTCGTTTCCGTGCCAGTTGCCGCTCCGGACGACCTCTTCGGTGTCACCGAAAGCCACGCGCCCCGGCTTCTTCATATGCCTCAACATCGCCGCCACGCGGTCGGGACAGCGGTTCACGAAGGCCTTGAAGCGCCCCATCAGGTGGTACTCCAACACACCCTTGAGCGAATCGTCCGGAAACTGATCCCCCCCCATTCGCGGAGTGCCTTCACTGTGATGCGGCAGGAAGTTCTTCCACCCGTTGATCCCCACCATGTTCTTGAGCGACGCGGTGATGCCGCATTTCTTGTGCGTCTTCATCTTCGGGATGTTCAGAACGACATCGGCATGAGCGACACTTCCGCTGATGCGATAGCGGTGAACGCCGCCGGAATGGGCGCGGTTCGTCTCGTCCACGTCGAAACAGGCGCCAAAATACCGCCCCTCGTGCCCCACGAGCTCAGAGCCATCGGCCAGATCGTACTCGACGTACCCGAGGGGATCGCCCGCGAGCCGGGTCCGCTGCACGATGACACCGTCTCGGGTGACATGCTCCTCTTGACGAAGATCGAGAAGCTCAACTCGGGGACCGAGCCCGAGCGCGCGCCAGTGGTCGATCAGCGCGGCCATCGACGTCCTCTCCACGATCTCCCGAAACGACGAATCGGTCTGCGGACCGTCGGCGATGATG
>CAZFNT010000224.1:0-6782 GCA_964520315.1 uncultured Gemmatimonadota bacterium | reverse complement strand
TCCGGTCCGATCGCCCGCACCGGAGCCACAAGTTCATCGGTGGTCGCGGACACCTCGCCGAGTGGCAGGCTTCCGCCCACACGCAACTGCTCGACCTGGCTCGAGTCGAGGAGCATCGCGGGGTAGAAGTCCAGGGCGCGGGCCGGTGAGACGATTCGGGAGCGCAGCTCATCGGCGGTCCGAGGTGGTGGAAAGGCATCTCCAAGCGCGAAGGGGCCGACCGCGGTTCGCACCAAAGACGCGAGGTGCGCGGGCAGACCGAGCAGCGCGCCTAGATCTCTGGCGATCGAGCGAACGTAGGTGCCTGAAGAGCAGCGAACGCGAATCTGAATCTCGGGCAACGCCAGAGACGTGATCTCGAGGGCATGAATCTCGACTTCGCGCAAGGGAGCCCGTACCTCTTCGCCCGCTCTGGCGCGCTCATAGAGCCGCTTGCCTGCAACCTTGATGGCGGAGTAAGCGGGCGGCTCCTGATCGATCGTGCCGATCAGAGGGCGCGCGGCCGCCCTGATCGCTTGCTCGTCGAGGTCGGAAGGCACGGGCATCTGCTCGGTGATCTCTCCGGCGGCATCCAAGGTGTCGGTGGCCTCTCCAAGCCTCACCCTGCCTTCGTACTCTTTGTCGAGCCCCACGAAGTAGCGGCTCAGGCGGGTCGCCCCCCCGATCGTGAGCAGCAGCAATCCGGAAGCCTTGGGATCGAGGGTGCCGCAATGGCCGACCCGAGCACGACGCCCCGCGAGCCGCCTGACCATTTGCACTACATCATGCGAGGTCGGACCCGAAGGCTTGTCAAGCGCCAGGATCCCGGCCGGGATCGTCATCGCTGGCTCGGTCATCCCGCTCCTTCTCGAGCTCGGCGAGCAGCCCGCCGATCCTCATGCTCTGATCGACGCTGTCATCGTGAAGAAATGTGAGCTCCGGGATCCGCCGCAAGTGCATTCGGCGCCCAAGCTCCATGCGCACCGAGTTGGCCGCGTGCCGGAGCACCATCATGACCTCGTGAACGGTCGCCGTGTCGCCCACGATGCTGACCCGGACCTTGGCGTGGCGAAGATCGCGGCTGACCCTGACCCCCGTGACCGAGGTCATGGTGATGCGGGGGTCTTTGAGGTACCCGCCGAAGATCAGAGAGATCTCTCGCCGAAGTTCCGACTCGACCCTGGGAACGCGGTGATTGCTCATCGTCTCAAGGGTGGTTCTTGCTCTCTACTGGGCGGTCTCTAGCTTGCGGGCAATCTCTCTGATCGAGAAAACTTCGAGGCGGTCACCGACCTTGACGTCGTTGAATCGCTCGACCCCGATCCCACATTCGAAGCCCTCGGCCACCTCTTTCGCGTCGTCCTTGAATCGACGAAGCGAGGCGATCGTGCTCTCGAAAATGGTGACGTCGTCGCGCACGACCCGCACGCTGCTGTTTCGCTTTACCTTGCCGGTGAGCACGTAGCAGCCGGCGATGGAGCCCACCTTCGGAACTTTGAACACCTCTCGAACTTCGACTGTTCCGTCGAGCTCCTCTGTGATCTCAGGCTTGAGCAGGCCCTCGAGCGCCATACGCACATCGGAGACCGCATCGTAGATGACCTCGTACAGACGAATATCTACCTGCTCCTGCGCCGCCAGTTCGCGCGCTCGGTCGGAGGGTCGCACGTGGAAGCCCAGAATCACCGCGCTCGATGTGGCGGCGAGCATGACGTCCGATTCTGCGATACCTCCGACGCCGCGGCGGATTACTTCGACGCTCACTTCGTCGTTGGAGAGCCTCTCCAGGGAGTCCGAGAGTGCCTCGACCGATCCATCGACATCGCCCTTCACGATGATCGGAAGCTGGCGCAACTCGATCTCTTGGGACTGGCTCATGAAGCTGTCGAGACTGATCTTGGCCCGCTTCAGCTCGCTGGTCCGTTTGGCCGCGCCCCGTTGAGACGCGATCTCACGAGCTTCCCGCTCGTCGCGCATTATGTGGAATGTGTCGCCCGCCTGAGGAACGCCCGAGAGCCCCAAGAGTTTCGCCGGGGAAGCGGGGCCGACCTTCTCCATCGTCTGGTCCCGCTCGTCGAGCAGCGCACGAATTTTGCCCGTGTGCAGACCCGCGATCACCGCGTCACCCACAGCGAGTGTGCCGCGTTGCACGAGCACCGTAGCGACCGGCCCTTTTCCTCGGTCGAGATAGGCTTCGACCACGACCCCTTCGGCGCGGCGGTCGGGGTTCGCCTTCAGCTCTAGCATCTCGGCTTCCAGCAGCACGGTCTCTAGCAGCTTGTCGAGCCCCTCGCCCTTCTTGGCCGAGACCTCGACGGTCTGCACCTTGCCTCCGAAGTCCTCCACGACCAGATTGTGTTCGGTCAGCCTCTGGCGAACGCGGAGCGGATCGGCGCCGGGCAGGTCGCACTTGTTGATTGCGACCAAGATCGGCACCTTCGCGGCGCGCGCGTGATCGATCGCCTCGACCGTCTGCGGCATTACGCCGTCGTCGGCGGCCACGACGAGAATCACCATATCGGTCACCTGCGCCCCGCGCAGCCTCATCGCCGTGAACGCCTCGTGACCCGGAGTGTCCATGAAGGTGATGTTGCCGCGTGGCGTTTCAACCTCGTACGCCCCGATATGCTGGGTGATGCCACCCTTCTCGCCCCTGACCACATTGGTCTTGCGGATCTGGTCGAGGAGCGAGGTCTTGCCGTGGTCGACGTGGCCCATGACGGTCACGACCGGATGCCGCGACACCAGTTCCTCGGGCTCGTCCTCTTCGACCTGGAAGCGATCCTCGCCGATCTCGGAGAGCGGCTGCACCGTCACGCCGAACTCGTCGGCGATCATCGAGATCATGTCCATCTCGAGGCGCTGGTTCCTCGTGGCCATGACGCCCAGACCGAAGATCTTGAGGATGATCTCGTTCTCGGCGACCTGGAGCGCCGAAGCCAGCTCAGAGACCGTGGCGTACTCGGCCATCTGAATCACGCGGGGCTCGCTCGTCAGCTCGATCTCGTCGTGCTCGCGATCGCGCTTGCGCTTCTTGCGGCGATCGCCCTTGGAGAGCTGGGCGAAGGTCTTCCGCACGCTTGCGTGCACGGTCTTCTGGTCGACCTTCTCCCCTTTCGCCTTCCTCTTCTTCCGTTTCTTCTCGGCTCTCCGGCTGACCGCGCCGGCCATACTCGCCGCCGTTCGCGGACGATCGGGGTGGGGCGCCGACTCGAAGGGCAGAGCCCCCTGCCGGTACCCGGCCTGCCCGCCCTTGCGCCTCGGCTGGACCGGAGGCACGGTCGGAGCAACCGGCGTGGTCGGGCGGAAGAGGATTCGGGCGGTCTGCTTCGGAGGCGGAATCACCTTCGCCCTTTGACTCTGCTCGGCCTCTTCGGGCTCCGTTGTGGGCTCGATTCCTGCCGCCGGCTCAGCCGAATCAAGTGTGGCGTCGGCCTTTGACTCATCGGTCTTCTCAACCGCCTCGTCCGCGGGTTCGGTCGCAGGCGCGCTCGTCTCTACCGCAACAGATTCCGCGGCCGCGGGCTTCTCGGCGACAGACCCCTCGGAGATGTCGGCCTCGGTGGCGGCCTCCTCGGTATCGAGTCCTTCGGTCATTTCCGCCAGCGCGGCATCCGCTGAGGGCTCGGGCGATTCGGCCACTGCCTCTTCGGGTTGCTTCGCCGCAACGGGAGTCGGTTCGACCTCCGCCGGCTCCTCTTGCAGCTCCGCCACCGGCTCGACCTCTGCCGGAGAGGTGGGTTCGGGCTCGACGGCCGGAGTCGCTACCTCCTGCTCCACCGGGTCGACCTCAGCTACAGGTGCCGCCTCTTTCGGCTTCGACTTGCGGCTCTTGGCCGATTCAGCGGCGGCGGGCTTCTTGGCGGTCTTACGACCCGCGGTCTTCTTCTTCCGCGCCGCGCGCTTTGCCTGCTCGCTTTTCTCCAACTCCGCCAGAATGTCCTGCTCCAGGATGCTCACCGGGCTCGTGGCCGCCGAACCCATCCCTTTCAGCTGGCGCAAAAGCGCCGCCGGCGGGATCGAGTACTGCTTCGCGACCTCGAACACCTTCTTCTGCGCCATCAAAAAAACTCCGATTTCTGGGAGTCACGGGGCTCGTCGTGCGAACCCTCAGGAAGTGCCGCCGATCTCGGGAGCACCCCCCGCAACAAATCGATCTTTGATCGACCGAGCAAAACCCGCGTCAGTCACTGCCAGCACCCCCACGGGGCGGCGGCCGAGCGCGCGCCCGATCGCCTGCTTCGAGGGGCCTGGAATCGACTCAGGCCCGGTCGTATCTCGGAGCGTGGTCTCCACCGCTCCACGAAGGTCCTTTCCAGCATCGTTCGCCAGCACCACCAGCGCGGCCCGGCCGGCGCGGATGGCCTTGAGTGTCTCGTCGCGTCCCGCCCGAACCCGATTGGCGCGCAGGGCCAAGCCGAGCAGGCTCAGCGCGCGTCGATCCTCGTCGGCGGACAGCGCCTCGGGCTCTCGTTCGGCCTCACCCGAAGCCCTTGTCTCCAAACCGTGAACGATCTCCTCTACGGCCTCCGGAGTCAACCTCAAGTTTCCGAGGGCGAGCCCTCGATCTCGAGCCCGCTCGAGGCAGGGGCGGCAAAGATACCTGCTACGGCCCGGTCGGTGCTCCCCCGCCGGCAGGAGAGCGACCCCCTCGCCACCCTCGCCATCGGCGATACGCAGCAGCTCCCTCTTGGGGTGGCGCCCGCGGCAGACGACGCACTGTCGGATCGGAGTCGATCGAGTCACTGCTGCGCTGCCTCCGTCGAGGGCGGAGATTCGGGATCGCCCGAGTCGGCTCGGCTCTTCCCCTCCGGCTCCTCGTCGTCCTCTTCGAACCTGCCGAACGCCTCTTGGATCGCGGCGATCAGCTCCGTCGCTCTCTCGGTCTCGATCCCCGGGATCTTCAGCAGCCCCTCTTCGGTGACGCCGGTCAGCCCGCGCAGGCTGGTGTAGCCCGCAGCCCGCAAGCGCTCGGCCTCGTCGTTCTCGAGCCCGGCGATCTCGGCCACATCGATATCGCGCCGGTTGATCTCGTCGAGGATCTCTCGATATTCGGTCTCGCTGATGATGTCGATCCGAAAGCCGGTCAGCTTCGCCGCCAGCCGCGCATTCTGGCCCGAACGACCGATCGCGAGCGAAAGCTGATCGTCCTTCACGACCACGGTGACCTTCGCCTCTGCCGATGCCTCGTCGATCATCACCTCGGACACCCGCGCGGGCGAGAGCGCCTTGGTGAGAAACACCGTCGGATCGTCGTCCCAGAGCACTACGTCCATCTTCTCGCCGTTGAACTCCTGCGCCACCGAAAGCACGCGCGAGCCCTTGATGCCCACGCACGCGCCCACCGGATCGATCGCCGGATCGTTCGAGAGCACGGCGACCTTCGCCCGATCGCCCGCCTCGCGGGCCACCGCCTTGATCTCGACGATCCCCTCGGCGATCTCCGGCACCTCGCTGGCGAAAAGCCGAGCGAGCATGGCGGGGTGGTTGCGCGAAAGCTCGATCATCGGATCGCGCTTCGCGTCGCTCTGCACACTGTGGACCATCGCGCGGATTCGGTCCCCTTGGCGGTAGCGCTCCCGGCGAATCTGGTGTCGGGCGCGCAGAATCGCCTCGGTCTTGCCGAGCGTCACGATCAGGTTGCCTCTCGACGCCTGCTGCACCGATCCGGTCACGATCTCGCCCAGCTTCTCGGAGTACTCCTCGTAGATCCTCTCGCGCTCCGCCTCGCGAATCTTCTGCACGATGACCTGCTTCGCCGTCTGAATCGCGTTTCGCCCGAAGGTCTCGTACGGAATCCGTATCGTGATGTTCTCCCCGACCTTGGCCTCGGGATCGACCTCTTGCGCCTCTTCGATCAGGATCTCTTCGTACTCGTCCTCTTCGATCTCGTCGACGACCTTCTTGATCATCAGAATCGAGATTGCGCCACTCTTCTGGTCGATCTCGACATCGACATTATCGAGGTTGCGGCGGGCTCTCATCTTCCGCTTGACCGCCGACACGAGCCCCTCTTTCACGGTCTCCAGGAGGAACTCCTTGTCGATCTGTTTGTCGCGTACGATCGCGCCAAGCGCCTCGACGATCTGGTAGTTCATCGATCTCGATTCCGTTCAGTTTGAGGCTTCAGTCTGGGTCTTCCGGAAGCCCGGTACGACCACCGCGTCGACGATCGCCCGCCGCGTGATCGCCTTTCGTTCCGAGCCGGGCGGATCGATCTCGATCGACGCGTCGTCGAAGCCGACCAGAACCCCCTCGGAGCTGCCCCCCTCGACCCGGACCCTTATCGTTCGCCCGAGATTCCGTCGAAAATCGCCGTCTGTCTCCAGCGGCCGATCCAACCCCGGCGAAGAGACCTCGAGCAGATAGCGATCGCTGATCTCCTCGTCGAGCAGTGTCGCCAGCAACGAATCGGTCTTCCGCAGAAGCTCCAAACCCACGCCGCCCTCGGGAAGATCCACGAAGGCCGTGACCCGCGGCCCGTTCCGGCGCTCCTTCCAGCGAAGCTCGACGAGCGTAAGCCCCTCGGCCTCGAGAAGGTCTCGGATCTTCTTCTCCAGAATCGGGTCCGCCTGCACGGGAATCTCCGCAAGTGAAAAACCAAAGAGTGGACCGGGTGGCCCACTCCAGAAGCGAGAGACTAGCATGAAAACCTTTGCCATCACAAGGATGGGCAGGACCCCAGGATCCTGCCACCTTAGGGTCCGGAAAGAAACAAACGTGTCAGATCGCGCCCAGATTTGGGTCGGATTCGGCCGATCCGACTGAGTGCAACCGGAGGCGTAGTCGCAGCCTACGGCGAG
>CAZFNT010000223.1:0-6806 GCA_964520315.1 uncultured Gemmatimonadota bacterium | reverse complement strand
GATGGCCCGAAGATGGGATGCGAGGTGGCACGTTTGTTTCTTTCCGGACCCTTAGAACAGTTTTCCTCCCCAAACCGCTTCCAGGAAGTCCGCCACGCCGAGGATCTCGATGCCGTCGTTTGTGCGCCGACCGACCGGATCCAAACCGACGACCACGCGACGTCCCACCGCGGAATGTTCCTTAGAGACTGACCTTCCAAGGGAGAGGGGGGGAGGGCGCCGGGGTCTGCTCGGGTGCGGCCGGCGCGGTCGTTGTGTCCGGTTTCGAAGGGTGTAGCGCGACGTGGGGCGCGTTGGAACGTCGTTCTTCGATCGCACACAGGGTGGGAGCTTCGACGGAGCGGAGCCGCCGGGGCATTTCCTGGCATGTCGCGGCGGTCTTGGCGAGTCGGGGCGCAGCACGAACTCATGGAGGAAATGCGTCTCACCCCCGAAAGCGCCGCCGCAACTGATGCGCGGCCGTAAAGTGTCGCCGCATCCGCAACCTCACCAGCAGCACCGCCGAGACCGTCACCGATGTCGCGATCATGAACCAGATCAGAAGCTGATAGCGCACTGCGATCGTCGGCGCGGTGCCCGAGAGAATCTGCCCGGTCATCATGCCCGGTAGTGCGACGACCCCGGCCACCGCCATCGCGTTGACCGTCGGGAGAAGCGCCGCCTTCAATGCCGCCCGAGCCGCCTCGGCGCCCGCCTCTCTCGCCGAAGCCCCCAGACAGAGAAGTGTCTCGATCTGCTCCGCCCGCCGGCTCACCTCGGAATCGAGTCGCTCCGCCGCGAGCGTGGCGCCGTTCAGACTGTTCCCGAGCAACATTCCGAAGAGGGGAATGATGTAGCGCGGGGAATACCAGGGCTCCACCGCCAGCACCACGATGACGGCGAAGAAGAGCGTCAGCGCGGTCCCACTCGCCAGGGCCGCCGCGACATGCCAGGGAATGCCCCGGCCGCCCCCCGGAACCCGCGACGCCACCGTCTGGGTCGCCAACGCCCCCATCAACACCAAGAGCGCCCCCACCGCCCACGCCGAATCGAGCTCGAAGACCGCCCCGAGCACATAGCCCACCGCAAGAAGCTGCAAGCCGCAGCGCAACGCCGAAACCAGCAGCGGCCGCGCCAGCTCGACCCCTTTCGCCCAGAGGAGCGCGCCACTTGCGATCACGAGCGCCGCCGCGATCGCGAGGTCGCCCGGGCTCGGAACGATCAGGTCGTGTTGCATCACTCTCGCCTCGCCGACGCACGGTCATCCACGATCCCTCCGCGCTCGATCCGAACCACCCGATCGACAACATCGAGCGCCACTCCGTGGTGGTCGGCGACGAGCAGACCGCCGGCCGCGGCGACAGTGCCCAGCATGGTGCGTGCACTTTCGACATCGAGGTGGGCGGTCGGCTCGTCGAGCACGAAAAACGTCCCGTGATCGCCCGATCCCGCCGCGATCAGCGCCCGCCCGATCGCCACCCGGTGCAGCTCTCCCCCCGAGAGCCGCGCCACATGGACATCCAGAATATCCGGATCGAGGGCGAGGCCGACCAGGAGTGACACCATCTCTGAGCGGCTTGTCGACACCCGGGCGAAACCTGCCGCGCACTCGAAATTGTCGGCAACACTTCCGGGCAGGGGCACCGGATTCTGGGGCACATAGCGAACACATCGGCGTAGCGATCTCGGATCGTGCTCCGCCAGACGCAGTCCATCGAGCCGGATCTCCCCCGCATCGGCGTCGTCGAGCCGCGGCAAGAGGCGAAGCAGGGTCGTCTTACCGCTGCCCGATGGCCCCTCGATCGCCACGCGCTCGCGCCAGCCGACCCGCAGAGAAACCTCTCTCAGGATCGGCCGGGCTCGTTCGATCCGCTCCACGTCTCTGAAGACCCAGCCGGTGTGGAGCGCGCTGTCGGGAGTGGTGGATGTGCGGCTCAAGAGGCGGATGATCGCACAGACGATTGCGTTGTCGTGATCGGGACTTTTGGGGACTGAATACTGATCGGCCCGTCTCCGCCATTCGCAGCCAGGCAAACCCCGTCGCTCCGCTACCCCGAACCCGCCGCCCTGCGTGCCGGTGAAACGAGCGAGCTCACCGCGCCCCACATTGGGACCGCGCAGAAATAGCTCCCCATTTTGGCATTCCCACTGGCCGATTCATGAATCGCGCCTGTTGCATTGCCAACCGGTTCGAGCCATAGGGTCTCTGAGCTCAGTCAACCCTCTCCTGGTCCGGGGCACCTGATGTCAGCGACATGAACTTCACGGAGCCCGTTTTCGCCCTGTTCTTCCTTGTCGTGGTATGTGGATTCTGGGCCCTTCCGAAGCGTCGGCTCCAACACTGGTGGCTCCTGTGCGCCAGCTACATCTTCTACGGCTGGTGGGATCCCCGCTTCCTCGGGCTGATCGTCTTCAGCTCGGTGGTCGACTACTTCTGTGGAGATGCCATCTACCGAGCCCGCTCTCCACGAGCGCGATCTCTTCTGCTCTCCGTCTCGTTGACGGCCAACCTGGGTCTCTTGGGCGTTTTCAAGTACGCCGGCTTCGTAACCGAGGCCATTCGGGGCGCGGCCCAGCTGCTCGGCCTCTCCTGGTCCGTACCGGAGGTGGACCTCTTCCTTCCCTTGGGGATCTCGTTCTACACCTTCCAGACCCTCAGCTACACCATCGATGTCTACCGGGGCGAGATCAGACCGACCCGCGATCCGGTCGGCTTCTTCCTCTTCGTGGCCGCCTTTCCCCAGCTGGTGGCCGGCCCCATCGTTCGCGCCAAGGAGTTCCTACCTCAGCTGACCCGCGACCTCCGAGAGAAGGTACGCATCGACGGCGTCGTGCTGGTGGTCTACGGTCTGGCCAAGAAGGTCTGCTTGGCCGACCCGTTGGCCCTTCACGTCGTGGATCCCGTGTTCGGCAACTCGCCGGCATGGAGCGCGAGCGCACACATCATGGCCGCCTGGGCGTTCGCCTTCCAGATATTCCTCGATTTCAGCGCCTACACGGACATAGCGAGAGGTACTGGCCGCCTGTTGGGCCTGGAGCTGCCGATCAACTTCCGCTCTCCATATCTCGCCCAGAGTCCATACGAGTTGTGGGAGCGCGCGCACATCACCCTGTCCAGGTGGCTCAGGAACCATCTGTACATCTCTCTCGGCGGCAACCGAAAGGGCAAGGTGCGCACCCACGTGAACCTGGGCCTCACGATGCTCCTTGGCGGCCTGTGGCACGGTGCCGCCTGGCAGTTTCTGATCTGGGGTGCACTTCACGGTCTGTATCTCATCGTCTACAGCATCCTCCCCACGCCGGGCACGTACGGCCTGGTGCGGCGGTGGCTGCGCATCTTCGTCTTCTTCAACCTCACCTGCTTCGCGTGGATCTTCTTTCGCGCCGAGGGGCTGGGCGCGGCGCTCGATTTCCTGGCCCACACGGCGGCGCTCGGCGATGGTCTGCGCGCGCTGGGGCTTCCCGCCATCGTCACGCTGGCGATCTGTCTCTTCTTGCACAATGTCATCGAGCCCCGCCTCGAGAGTATCTGCCGCCGCCTCGCCGGCGCGGGCCCCCTCTGGATCCCGGTCACGGTCGTGCTAGGGCTGACGGTGACCTCCTTTTTCGGCTATCAGCAGATGCAGGACCAGGCCTTCATCTACTTCCAATTCTGAGTCCTGGCGAGACCGGCCATGACATCCATCCGCAGACGTTTCTTCACGATGCTCGCTCTAGTCGCGCTCCTGTGCGTCCCCTCCCTGGTGATCCGCGGCTGCCTGTGGGAGGAGTATGCGGGAAAGAACTTCGCCTTCAACAAATGCCGGTGGAACCACTCCTATCTTCAGAGGAAGGGAGAGCAGGTCCGCATGGCCATCATCGGCTCCTCCCATACCTGGACGGCGCTGGACGCGGGCAGGATCGGAGAAGCCCTGTACGGGTCCCCACTCGCGGCGGTCAACCTCTCCGCCACGAGGAACGGCCGTGGCATCGACTATTTGACGACCAAGTACCTGCTCCCCCTGATGCCCAACCTCGAGACGATCGCCCTTGGAATAACCACCGGGGCGCCTAGAGACGCCATCCACACCGACTTCCACCGCCTGGCGAGCCTGGGAGGCACTTTCGCCGATCCGCTTTTCGGGCCGGATGCGTTCTGCACACAGGCCGAGCCGCGCGCCATTGCCACCTTCTACGCCCGCGCTCTGCTCGAGAGCTTCGTCGGGGGGTATAGGAATGCGGCCGAGGCCATCCGCACCGAGATACTCTACCGGGAGACCGGCAAGTTCGACGTGCACTCAGGCTCGAACCTGCGCACCGACGTCATGGAGGAGCCACCGCGAGATAGCAGGACTCCGGAGGACGCTCCGCCCTTCCGTCCCTGCGAGCGAGACATGGTCTACCTCGAGCGCACCATCGGGCTCGCTCGGGATCACGGCGTGGAGGTCGTTCTTGTCGAGCTCCCCTTTCCCAACATCGAGCCGCTGCCGAGCTACTTCGAGAGGATGATGAAGAGCTTCCGCCCCGCCGCCATTCTCCGCTGCTCTTGCATGGGCGAGCTGGCGAGCGATCCTGCAAACTGGGCGGACCCAGGCCATCTGAACAAAACGGGGGCGAAGCTCTATACGAGCTGGTTCATCTCCACCATGTGTAGACAGAGCAATCCAGATCGCCGGATGCCGGAACGTACGCAGACGCGCCGACCGCGTGGGGGCATCGGTCGGCGCGTTCTCGAGACTTCGCCTTTGGGGGAAGAGGCGGACGGTCTCGGCGGGCGACGAGCTGCTCGGTTGGGGGGGAGACCAGTGTTGCGCCGGGGGGGAGCGCAGTCGGCTCGATCGCCTCTTTCTTATGTCTGCCCGAATAGTGCCCGGAGTTTGTTGCGAAACTGTGTCGATTCGGTCAATTCGTGTGTCTTTTCTGATTGTTGTCCAGTTTTTCTCGACTCTACGCCACCCGAACCGCCTTGACCCGCGCCCAGATCGTCTTGCCTGGCTCCAACTCGAGCCGGTGCGCCGACTTGCGCGTGATCCTCGCCACCAAGATCGGATCGTTCTCCTGGCCGAGGGAGAGGTAGACCAGCATCTGCCCGGGACCGAACTCTCGGAGCTCCACGATGTCGAGCCGGAAGACATTGAGGATGCTGTGTCGCGTCTCGGCATCGAGCGCGATGCTCACGTCGCTCGCATGGATCTGCACGCGAACCGGCTCGCCGATGGCGTGCTCCAAGCCGCCGATGAAGAGGGGGCCGAGTGGGCTCGCGAGCTCGGAGAGGTGGTACTGCCGATCGTGTGCGCTGACGGTGGTCTCGATGACGCTGCGGGGGTCGTCGTGTGTCGCCTCGGCCAGATCGTGTCGGCTCAACACCTCTTGCGGGGAACCGGTCTCGCGGATCCTCCCGGAATCGAGCCAGATCACCTGATCCGCGAGCCGTGCGATCTCGCTCATCGAGTGGCTGACATAGAGCACCGGGATCTCCAGGTCGGCGTGCAGGCGCTCCAGGTAGGGCAGTATGGCGCGGCGCGCTCTCTGGTCGAGCGAGGTCAGCGGTTCGTCGAGCAGCAGCAGCTCGGGGCTGCGGAGCAGAGCACGGCCTATCGCAACACGTTGCTGCTCTCCTCCCGAAAGGCGGAAGGGACGGCGATCGAGTAGATTCGAGAGGCCGAGCCACTGCACGACGGTCTCGAGCTCGAAGCGCCGGTGTCGCTGCGGGACTCGCCGCGAACCGTAGAGCAGATTTGCTCGCACGCTGAGGTGGGGGAAGAGATTCGCGTGCTGAAAGACGAAACCGACGGAGCGCCGGTGGGCGGGCACGCAAACCCCTCGCTCGCTGTCCAGCCAGATTCGCTCACCGATCTGGAATCGCCCCGATACCTGCCTCTCGAGCCCACCGACGCACCTCAGCAGGGTGGTCTTGCCGGAGCCGGAGGGGCCCAGCACGCCGGTGATGCCGCACGGCGGCGCCTCGAACGCGGCATCGAGCGAGAAAGAGCCGAGCGAGAGCTTGAAGCGGGCCTTCACGGTGCGACGCGCTCCAGTCTTCGATTGGCCGAGTAGACCGCCACGAGGACGACGAAAGAGAAGAGCAGCATTCCCGCGGAGAGCAGATGGGCCTGTGTGTACTCCAGAAGCTCAACATGATCGTAGATGGCGATCGAGAGCACCTGTGTGCGCCCCGGAATGCTGCCACCGACCATCAGAACGACGCCGAATTCTCCGACGGTGTGGGCGAAGCCCAGGGTGGCGGCCGTGAGGAAGGCGGATCGCGTCAGGGGCAGCACGACGGTGACGAAACGGTCAAGGGGGGATGCACCGAGGGTGGCCGCCGCCTCGAGCGGACCGGAGCCGATCGTCGAGAAGCCGTTTCGGAGTGGCTGCACGACGAAGGGCAGCGAATAGAGCACACTGCCGATCACCAGCCCGGGAAAGGAGAAGACCAAGCGGTCCCCTCCGGCGGCTTCCCACGGCCCTCCGATCGCGCCCTGGGGCCCCAGAACGACAAGCAGATAGAAACCGAGGACTGTCGGGGGCAACACCAGCGGCAAGGCGACCACCGCCTCGATCGGTGTGCGCAATCGCGAGGCTGTTCGGCTGAGCCACCAGGCCAACGGCGTGCCCAAAACCAAGAGGATGAGCGTAGTGGTGGTCGCGAGGCGAAGCGTGAGGACGATCGGCGTCCAGTCGATCGTCATGGTCCTGCCTCGGCCGGCGGAAGGCCGTAACCCTCTTCGGCGATCAGCGCCCTTCCCTCGTCGCCGGCCAGAAAGCTCAGATAGTCGCGAGCCGCGTCGTTCGTTGCTCCCACCTCGAGCAGCACAGCGTCTTGCCGGATCGGCGAGTGGAGATTT
>CAZFNT010000222.1:1586-6812 GCA_964520315.1 uncultured Gemmatimonadota bacterium | reverse complement strand
GGTCGGCGCATCGGGATCGACGAGCAGGATGACCAGAGCCCCGATGCCGACCGCGTTGAGAGGGGTCGTTCGGCGCCCCACCGCGGCCGCGAGCGCCCAGGCCCCCACCGCGATGCATGCCCGCAGGACCGAGGGGGCGCCCCCCACGATCGCGGGCAGCAGCGCGACGGCGAGCAGCAGGACGAGCGATCCCTTGCGCCGCGAGAAGCGGGAGAGGCACGCCGCGATCACGGTCGCGACGAAGCCGTTGTGCAATCCCGAGTGAGCGAGCAGGTGGGCCAAGCCCGCCGCCCGCATCGCATCGACCAGGGCGGGATCGAGCGAGGAGCGGTCGGCAAGGAGCAGGGCGCGAAAGAGCCCCGTCTCGTCGGAGGAAGAGTCGACGGCCCTCGAGAGCCTGCTCCTCAGCCGCAACCCGACGGGCATTGGGTGATCGTCCGCGCACGGTTCACGGAGCGACTCCGCGATCAGCAATGCGAAACGTCCGCGCGCGGCCACCCGGCCGGCCGCCCCTACCTGCATCAGACCGGGGCCGAAATGCCGAATCCGGCCGGCGGGGCGGAGCTCTCCGGCGATCCGCGACAGCGCTCCGACCGAAGGAATCTCGACTGCACGGCGCGCCACCAACTTGAGACCTTCGCCGGTGTGCGCGTCCACTCCCTCTCCGCCGGCCGTGATCCAAACGCAGGTTTCAACCTGCCGCGGCACGGGAGAGGGCATCGGGTCGGCCGCCGGCGCCGGGGATCGAGCCAGGCCGGCCACCAGTGCGACCGCGGCCGGCGCCAGGCGCGGAGATCGACGCCGGAGAAAGAGCTCGGCCACTGCCAGAGCGACAGCGAAGAACTGAGCCACCCCGGGCAGCAGAAGCGCGGGCGGAACGACCCAGGAGAGCAGGTAGCCCGCGTACACCCAGAATGCGAGACGAAGGGCGGGCAGGGCGTGCACGATTCACTGCCAAAGGGCAAGTAGCGTGCCGTCATTGTCAGGTGCCTACGCCCTGGTGGCGTCGCAATCGTTGCGCCGGCGAGGGTCGATTTCCGTCAGGCGTGGGTCGGCTGGCGATCCCCTCCCCGCGCCGCGCCTTGCGGGGGCACGCTCGGCTCGTCTTCACCCCTCTTTGGCCGCGGAGGCAGCGTCTCCGGCGTTTGCTTCCTGCGTTTTCTGCGCAGGGGGATGATCGAAGCCCTCGCCATGACCTCTTCCGCCTCTTTGCGCCACGCCTCGATCTCTGGTGCCGCTTCTGGCTGTGTGCGCTCGGCAATGGCCAGATCGAAAGCGAGCTTGATGAGCGGTGTCAGCGCCAGAAAGGCGAGGGTGTAGAAGAGAAGATCGATCAGGGGCGCAGAGATCTGGGATTGCTCCATGGGATTCCTCGGCGGCAAAACTCCTTGTCTCATGATCGACCGACGAGGCGTAAGCTCCAGCGATTCACCTCAATGAGATCGGAGGACGAGTGCGCGAGTCCCTACGCCACCTGCTCATGCAACGCTCGGTCGCCCGAGGTCGCTTCGTGCTCTCGAGCGGCAAGACGAGCAACTACTATGTCGACTGTCGCAAGACGACCATTCATCCTGAGGGGGCCTGGCTGATCGGCAAGATGCTGGAGCCGATCGTCGCGGAACACAGGCCGACGATCGATTCCGTGGGTGGCCTCACTCTGGGTGCGGATCCCCTCTCTCTGGCGATCGCCATCCAGTCTCAGAGCAGTGGCCACCCGATTCGCTGCTTCACGGTGCGCAAGGCCGCCAAGGAGCACGGCCGAGGCAAACGCATCGAAGGCAGCTTCGAGCTCGGCGACCACGTCCTGGTACTCGAAGACGTGGTCACCACCGGAGCATCGGCCCTGCTGGCCGTGGAGGCCCTGCAAGAGGCGGGCGCCCACATCGAGGGAGTATTGGCCCTGGTCGATCGTGAGGAGGGCGGCCGGCGCAGAATCGAAGACGCGGGGCTCTCCCTGACCTCGGTCTTCGCGATCTCAGAGCTTCTGTAGGGTCGCCCAAACACTCAATCGAGCTCGAACTCCTCGCGCCAGTTCGTCCCGTCTTCGAACTCCGGCTGCGATTCCTTCTCGAGCATGAATGAGCCGATGCACAACCGCTCCATGTGGGTTCGCATGAAGCATCTGTATGCGTCATCCGGCGTGCACACGATCGGCTCGCCGCGTACATTGAAGCTCGTGTTGATGATGACAGGGCACCCCGTGCGCCGGTCGAATGCGGCGATCAGGTCGTAGTAGAGCTCGTTGTCTCTTCGGGAGACCGTCTGGATCCTCGCCGAGCCGTCGACGTGCGTCACTGCCGGAATCGTGCGCCGATCCTCTCGCACCTGGGCCACCAGCAACATGTGTGGGCTCGGCGTCTCGAGCTCGAACCACTCGGAGCAGCGCTCTTCGAGCACCGACGGCGCGAAGGGACGAAAGCTCTCGCGGAACTTGATCGCGAGGTTGATCGTGCTCTGCATCTTGGGGTCGCGTGCGTCGCCCAGTATCGACCGGTTCCCGAGAGCCCTGGGACCGAACTCCATTCGCCCTTGAAACCACCCCACGACCTTCCCCCCTTCGATCCAGCCGGCGGTTGTTTCGATCAGCTCTTCGCGCCCCACTTTTCGATACACGGCCCCCTTAGCATCGAGCAGCGTCTGAATCGCCTCGTCGCTATAGCCCGGGCCGTAGTAGGGCGCCCGCACAGGCTCACTTCGCTCTTTCTTCAGTAACGTATTCCAAATGTAGTACGCTACACCAATTGCCCCCCCGGCGTCTCCGGCGGCCGGCTGAATATAGATCTCTTCGAAAGGCGTCTCTCTGAGGACTCTGCCATTCGCGACACAATTCAGTGCAACGCCCCCGGCCAAACACAGGCTCCTACACTCTGTCGCCTCATAGAGGTGACTACATATCTCCAGCATCACTTCTTCGGTGACCAACTGCAGCGACGCGGCGATATCCTTGTGAAACTGCTCGAGCTCCGATTCAGGCGAACGCCGGGGGGCACCGAAGTGCTCTTCGAAGCGGCGACCGGTCATGCGCAGATTCCAGTCGTACTCGAAAAAACTCATGTCCAGCGCGAAGCTGCCGTCGTCGCGGACATCGATCAGGGCGCGGATCTTGTCGGCGTACCTCGGTTCGCCGTAGGGGGCCAGCCCCATGACCTTGTACTCGGCACTGTTCACCTTGAAGCCGAGATAGTAAGTGAAGGCGGAGTAAAGCAGCCCCAGAGAATGAGGAAACTGTATCTGTTCAAGTATCTCGACTTCACCGCCTCGCCCTATAACGTAGGTAGCAGTCGCCCATTCTCCAACACCGTCGACCGTCAGAACCGCGGCCTCGTCGAAAGGGGAGCAAAGAAACGAGGAACAAGCATGACTCATATGATGCTCGGCGAAGAGCACGTCTTTCTTCCACCCGAGCTCACGCCGAATCTCTTGCGGGATCCAGAGCTTCTGCTTGAGCCAGATCGGCATCGCCTTGCAGAAGGAGACGAATCCGCGCGGGAATGTATCGAGATAGGTTGTGAGGATTCTCTCGAACTTCAGAAAGGGCTTGTCGTAGAAACCAACGGCGGAGATCTCTTCGATCGTGATTCCCGCCTCTTCAAGCACATAGCTGGTAGCGTTCCGTGGGAACGAGGGATCGGCCTTCTTCCTCGTGAATCGCTCCTCCGACGCCGCGGCAACGATCCGCCCATCTTGGAGCAGGCAGGCGGCGGCGTCGTGGTAGTAGCAGGAGATGCCGAGAATGTACATGTGCTCAGAATTGCCTGTTCGCTCGAAGTGAGGGATCAACCGATCCGTCGTCGTGTGGAATCCACAGGGTCCCGCTCTCGGGGCCGCGCCGTCTAAGCGGGTCTTTCTTCGTCAGCTTCCAGTAGACCGCGACGGGCGTCAGCGCCGAGGCATAGCCCAAGGCCAACGCGACCGTGGTTATCGCCGCCGCCAATGCTCGCACAATCCCCTCGGCGACATGCTGAATCGCCTCGGTCACGCGCTTGAGCGCCGGTGGTTGCCAGCGCTTGGTGAGTGAGAGCGAGATGAGTGTCGCGGCGATCCCGACCGGGATCAATCGCAGAGGGTGCTCAGCGAAATGGCCACCTATCGCGGCCAGTAGCTCTTCCATCGCCATCAGGAACGGAGCTTGCCCGCGGCTCTTCGAAGCGCCTCCGAGGTGCGCTCGGTCTCTTCCCACGGGAAGCCGTCGCGCCCGAAGTGACCGTAGGCGGCGGTGCGTTGGTAGATCGGGCGAAGCAGATCGAGTCTGGCGATGATCCCCTGGGGCGTGAGATCGAAGCACTCCCTGACGAGGCCGGTCAGCTGTGAGTCATCGAGCTGCCCCGTACCGGCGGTATCTACTCGAATCGACACCGGCTCCGCGACGCCGATCGCATAGGCGAGCTGCACTTCCGCCCGCTCGGCGAGCTCCGCGGAGACCAGGTTCTTCGCAACGTGTCGCGCGGCGTAAGAGGCCGAGCGATCCACCTTCGTGGGGTCCTTGCCCGAGAAAGCCCCACCGCCGTGGCGTCCCGAACCACCGTAGGTATCGACGATGATCTTGCGTCCGGTCAACCCGCAATCCGCGTGTGGGCCGCCCTTCACGAAGCGCCCGGTCGGGTTGATATGCAGTATCACCTGACCCGCCTCGGCAAGCTCTTTGGGAAGGGTCGGCGTGATCACATGCTCGATGATGTCGTGGCGGAGTCGATCCGTCGAAACGTCGGCGGAATGTTGCGTGGACACGACGACAGTGTCTACGCGGCGGGGCGTGTGCCCATCATATTCCACGGTGACCTGCGTCTTGCCGTCGGGGCGCAGATAGGGCAGAACGCCGTCACGCCTCACCTGAGAGAGACGCTGCCCCAGCCGGTGGGCCAGAGCAATCGGCAAAGGCATCAGCGATTCGGTCTCGCGGGTAGCGAAGCCGAACATCAGTCCCTGGTCCCCCGCCCCCTCTCGATCCACACCCATCGCGATGTCGGGCGACTGCTCGTCGATCGCGGCGAGCACGGCACATGTGTTGAAGTCGAAGCCCATGTCGGCGTCGGTATAGCCGATCTCACGAACCGTCTCGCGGACCACGGATGGGATATCCACATACGCCCGCGTGGTGATCTCGCCCGCCACCAGAACCATGCCGGTTGTCACCAGTGTTTCGCAGGCCACACGACTCAATGGGTCTTGCTGGAGCATGGCGTCGAGCACGCCGTCTGAGATCTGGTCGGCAACCTTGTCCGGGTG
>CAZFNT010000222.1:0-1576 GCA_964520315.1 uncultured Gemmatimonadota bacterium | reverse complement strand
ATGTGAACAAGAATCGGCGAGGCATGGGTCGGGATCCTCAGCGACCATCGCAAGGGCAAGGTCTGCGTCGTTGGAGATGGTGGACTGCGTCTTCCTCAAGGGAAGGCACCGAATCGCGAAGGCTATCACTTCATCGGTTCTCTCCACCAGGAAATCCGCTGACCCCTGACGTTTCAACATGGAAGGGGAAGGGGGACTGCGCACTGACGGGCGGGCAGCCGTCGTTCATGGCCAGGCATGCCCAGTGGCTCCGCTCCGGGCGAAGTTCCCGCCCTGCCTGCGCGAGAGAAGCGGGGAAGCTCAGCGCGCCCCACGGCGGATAGCACTGTGCTCTCGGGTGCCCGCAAGACTTGTCTCTTGCCTTCCCTTGAACCACGCTCATATGCAGAGAGGGCGAACAAGCCCCGGCGGAGTTCGAGCGATGAAACGCAACCCGTTGACACAGTGTGATATGCCAGGGTCGTAACAGCACGCCGCTCGGGCGCTTTCTCCGCTGGCAGGTTCGCTTCACGGACACCTCCAGTGAGCAGCACATCGCTTTCCAGGCCTCCGGCGCCTGCCGGGACTGACCGGTGCCGCGCCCGATTGCCTTCGCGGTCCTCGTCCTCTTGCTCGGGGCCACACTGGGAGCCGCGGTTCACCGCGCACCAGGGATCAAGGTCTACTGCTCCACTCGGCGCATCGCGCAGCCCCAAGACGAAATCTCGGACTTTCTCTCCGACCGAGATGTCGTGATCGACATCAAGATCAGCGAGGTGAACCTGGCGAGCAGTCGCTGGGTGAAAATCCACGCCCAGACCGCCAACACATTGGCAGAGACCGATTTCGAGACGGTTCTCTCGCTGGTCTTCAATGAAGCGAGCGACACCGCCCCGATGGGGGAGCACGCGCTGCTCTCGACCACTTCAACCGTGCCCCTGGGGCGCTTCGTTCGCTGGGAAGTGGAGTTTCAAGACACGCTCTCGACGCAGTACGTGGTGTTCGGCGCCGAGCTGGTGGGGCGGCCATGAAGGGCGCCGGCGCGTTGCTCATACCGGTGATCGGGGTCATGCTAGTCGGTGAGGCTGTTGCCACGGACGAGGATCTCCCCTCGGTCTGGTGGGTCGAGCTCGACGACTTCACCTCGCGGGGACGAGATCCCTGTCACGATCTCGACGAAGCGCACCCGGAGTTCGACGTGCGAAAGATCGACCATGAAGAGATCGCCTACTACTGGCAACCCCTCGATTCCGAGCAGGAGGAGGGAGAGACGATCGAGGCGAGACGGGTGGCGATGCCCGGTCTCTGTGGGCTGAATCGGATCATTGATGGGTACGACGACGCGCGGGACCCATGCAAACAGGATTGGGATGTCCCGCCCACAACCAAGAAGATCTTCGCCGGCCACACCGTCTACCTCGCCGGAACGATGACCGTCGACGACGGCGCTCCTTTGCTACGGATCAACGTCCCCAACACCTCCGCCGAAAGCTACCTCGAGCTGCGAGGCGATGTGCCCGGCGCACCCGGAGGGATCATAGATATCTTGCCCGACGCGGAGCCCCCGGGGCAGCTGAAGCCAATCTGCTTCACCCAG
>CAZFNT010000221.1:4755-6830 GCA_964520315.1 uncultured Gemmatimonadota bacterium | reverse complement strand
CGAGGTGCAGCTTACGAACCAGATTGCTCCCCTCTCCGAGGAAGCGGCCTATCCGAAAGGGGGCGTCGATTTCTATCCCAATCCAACGCGGAGATTCACGAGCAACCTGAGTACGCTGGTCTTCTTCGCCGAGAACTTCAACGCTGGCAGCTCTCCCGGCGCGATCCATCTACGCTATGGTATCGAAGATTTGTACGGAGTCGACCGATGGAGCGGTGAGAGGGGCAGAGTCGACGGGGGAGTGGTGAAGCTCGAGCCGGGGCTGAACGCGACCCTCTCCGGCTTCAACGTCGGCGCTCTCGAGACAGGTTTCTACCGGCTCGTGATGGAGTACGTCGATTCTTCGGGAGAGATCGCCGCGCGGCGCGACCGCATTTTCAGCTTTCTCGGACAGACAGGGCAGCTGAGCCCACCCGATCCATATGTCTCGACCCTCGACGCCGATCTGCTCGCGTCGTACGATTCGAGGTTCTTGCGCTATTTGGCGGCGCCGGTCGACCGCGAGCGCTACAAGGCATTGACGGACGATCCGGCTCGCAGGCGCTTCATCGAAGATTGGTGGGCTCGGGTCGCGGAAAACCGTTCGTTGCCGGTGAAGCCCTTCAGAGCGAGTATTCTGCGGCGCTACGAGCTGGCCGAGGAGCGCTATTCCGAGCCGCATCGAGAGGGTTGGCGGACCGATCGCGGGCGCATCTTGGTCATCTACGGGGAACCGAACGAGCGGATAGTGGAGTCGTTTGGCGCCGAAGCGCGCGCGGGGGAGCTGTGGGAGATGGTGATTCGCGGCGAGCGAAAATTCTGTTACTTCCTCGACAGGCAAGGGACCGGCCGCTATGAGCTCGAGGCGACCGATATCGAGGGCGAGGCGGCGGCGCGGCGGGTGCGACCGACCTTGACGGTCGGTGTCGAGAGTCGGTTCTGATTCTCCCTGTTTTTCTTTTGGTGGCGGTGGTCTTGGCGCCGCTCGATGCTGGGGGTGAGCCCCGGATGAGCTCGCGCTCGCTCGCCGATGCAGCGACGGTCGAGGCTCGATTAGGCCGTGCCGAAGAGGCGCGTCGACTGGCGACCGACTCGGGCGAGGAGTGGGTCGCCGCGGCGGTGGAAGGGATGCTGACTCACGATGGAGTACCGGGGCGGAGGCTCCGGGCGAAGGAGGCCGCGCGGGTGCTGGATCTGGCGCCGCGGGAGCTGCGATCGGTGCTCTTCGAGTACACGGTGTTGCTGAGGGCTCTCGATGGAGTTGCGACTGCCGCCGAGCTCGACTCCCTTGCGCGGGCCGCTCGCTCTCCGGTGGTGCGCCGCGAGCTGCGGCCACTGGCGGCCCGGGCGTGGCTAGTCAGTGCAGACACCGCGGCGGCGCTGCCCCTTATCGAGACCGTGGCTCGTTCCGGGCGAGAGGACGCAGCTATTTGGTCCCATTCGTGGGTCCACGCTGCCCTGAGCACCGGAGGATCGCTCGTCGAGCCGGTGCGGGAGCTCTGTGGGCGGCATCCCGGGAAGCCGGCGCTCGAGATTCTGGGCCTGGCGCCTGTTCGCGAGGCGCTCGGGGGGCGCGAGCGGTGCAGACTAGAGCTGGAGTCGCTGGTGGCGCTGGGCCGCGTCGATGAGGCGATCGCCCTCTGCGAGAGGGGGCTGGACGACCCCGAAGCCGACATCGAGCTGCGGGTCAGGCGTGCTGAGCTGCTCATATCGTCCGGCGCGGTCGACGCGGGGCGGGCTGCTTGGCGGGCGCTGGATCGACGCCCGACGATCGGGGAGCGGGCCGTGTTGGCGATCGCGCGTTCTCAAAAGGCGGAGGGCGATCTCGACTCGGCGATTGGCGCCTACGAGGAGCTGGCGGAGCGTTTTCCGCGCTGGCGGGCGAGAGGTTTGTGGGCGGCCGCCTGGCTCCAGGAGCAGAAGGGCGACGGTGGTGCCGCGGTCGGACTGCTCGAGCGCATGCTCGCCGGTGGTGCGGGGGGTGGGCTCCGCGGCGAGGCGCTTCTACACTGTGCGTTACTGAGGCTCGATCTGGGCGACGCCGCCGGCGCCAGAAGCGACGCTCAGCGACTGGCCGAACGGGGGGGAACGCAGGC
>CAZFNT010000221.1:0-4745 GCA_964520315.1 uncultured Gemmatimonadota bacterium | reverse complement strand
TGCGGGATGCGGGCGCCTACTGGGTGTGGGTCGCTCGCGGCAAGCCCGATTCGTGCCCCGATCTCTCGCCGGGCAGCGCCTATCTGGAACTGCTGCACCCGTCGCCGCGATCGAAGACGGGGCGCGTCGAGCTGTCGGGCGTCGAGGCGCTCAGAGATTCGCTGCTGGCGATCACACTCGCCGGTGAGGCCGAGATGCGCTCGGGTCTGCGAGCAGTCTTCGAGCGCGCCGATGCTCTGTCTCGCCTCGGTTTCGACCGGTGGGCGCGCCAGGAGCTGATCGTAGCGGAGCGGATGCACCCCAGAGACGGCGCCGAAGCGCTCGGTGTGGCGCGCAGCGCCCTCGCGCTCGGAGCGCTCGACATCGCCGCCAGGATCACCCGTCCTCGGCTGGATCGGGACGATCGGGGGCCGGGGGATCTCGAGTGGGACCTCCTGCTGCATCCCCTGGTCTACATCCCCCTCGTGGAGGAAGCGCTGGGGCCTGACGTCGATCCACTTCTCGCCGGTGCTCTGATCGAGGCAGAGAGCGCGGGGAACAGCGCTGCCGTATCGCCCGCCGGCGCCGTTGGACTCATGCAGCTACTGCCTTCCACCGCGGCGGCACTCGCCCGAGAGAGCGGCGGTGAAAGCGACGATCGATTTCCGCCCGATCTCACGCACGCCGCCACCAACATCCGGCTCGGCTGCGCCCATCTGGCTGGGCTCCTGCGGCGATACGAGGGCGCCGAGGAGCGTGCGCTCGCCGCATACAACGCGGGCGCGGCCGCCGTGGATCGCTGGGAAGCCCGAACTCCCGGGCGCGACGCCGCCCATTTCACCGACGGTGCGGAGTACGCCGAGACCCGCGCCTACATCAAGCGGGTGCTCGCCGCTCGCGCCGCAATGGCGCGCGTCGTTCGTGCATGCGCCGCGGGCGACGCCGGCGAAACCCGCGGAGAGGAGTGATTGCTCTCATCCCACGTGATAACCTCTGTGCGGTCAAGCTGGGATTTCAACCGCCGCGGGATCGATCGATTGAATGACGACGAGCTGATCAAGGCCGCCCTGAGGGTGCTCGGCAATGCCTATGCTCCCTACTCCCGCTTTCCGGTGGGGGCGGTCGTAGAGACCGAAGTCGGCGTATTCGAGGGGGTCAATGTCGAAAACGCCTCGTACGGGCTGACGATCTGCGCCGAACGGATCGCGATCGGGGCGGCGATCACGGCGGGAGCGAGAGATGTGCGCACGGTTGTCGTGGCTTCGACCTCGTCTCCGCCGGCATCTCCCTGCGGTGCATGCCGGCAAGTGATCGCGGAGTTCGGGGGCAAGGCGCGGGTGCTGCTGGTCAACCAGAAGGGGGAGCGGGTCGAAACGACTATCGATGTCCTTCTTCCCGACAGCTTCTCTTTCAACCCGCCCGCGCGCGAGGGCGGCGGGTCATGAAGCTCGGGCGAGTGGTCGGAACCGTCTGGGCCACCCGCAAGGTGGACTCGCTCACCGGCCTCAAGCTGCTTATCGTGCGAGACCTCGAGCTCGACCACTCCTTCAAGTCTAGCTTCGTCGTGGCGGCGGACTCCGTCGGCGCGGGAGTGAGCGAGGTAGTGCTCTACGCGGGGGGCAGCTCGGCCCGCCAGACGCCGATCACGACCGACCGCCCGGTCGATGCGGTCATCATGGCGATCGTCGATCGGCTCGATGTCTCGGTCTCGGACGGAGATAGCGTTGAGTCCGAGTGATCGAAGCGCCACCGTCGACTGGACCGAGCTTCGTCTTGTCGACGAGGCGGCCGCCCGCTCCGTCTCTCCCGGCGCGGAGCTGCGCCTGGGCGAGCGCACGCTGATCACGCCTCTCGCCGCCGACGCCATCCACGATCGGGGAATCGTCGTCGTCCGGGCCCCCGCCGCCGCCCCTCCCGCCGAGCCGCTGCTCGTCAGTGGTGCCCGCGTCGCCATCGGCTGTGATCACGGCGGAGTTAAGATGAAGCGCACGGTTCTCGCGGCGGTTCGCGATCTGGGCTTCGTTCCGCAAGACATCGGCTGCCACGGCACCGATCCGGTCGACTACCCCGACATCGCCGAGCGCGTGGCGATCCTCGTCTCAGCCGGAGCCGCCGCGCGCGGCATCGTGCTCGATGGGGCCGGCATCGGCTCCTGCATGGCCGCCAACAAGGTTCCGGGCATTCGCGCGGCGCTTGCCTACGACCTTTCGAGCTGTCGCAACGCGCGGGAGCACAACGACGCCAACGTCCTGACTCTCGGGGCTCGACTGATCGGCGACGGGTTGGCCGAGCAGCTCGTGCGCACCTTCCTGACGACCGAGTTCGGCGGGGGACGACACCAGAAGCGTGTCGACAAGATCACCGCCCTCGAGGGGCGCATGGCAGGCGGCAGGCCGTGAATCTCGCCCGGGTCATAGGCGCGATCTGGGCCACCCAAAAGGACCCCGGCCTCGTGGGCCTGGGCATGCGGATCGTGCAGCCTCTCGATTTCGAGCGAAACCCGATCGGTGCACCCGAGGCGGCCGTCGATGCGGTAGGAGCCGGGGCCGATGAGCTCGTGATCACCGTGAGCTCGCGAGAGGCTAGTCTGCCTTTCGATGTCGAGCTTCTGCCGGTCGACCTGGCGATCGTCGGCATCGTGGATCGGATCGACGGCGACTTCGCTCCACCGTGGCGCAAATGAACCGATCGTCGAAGGGCGATGAGGCCGATGAGGTAAACTCAGCGGCTATGATCATCTGCAAGGTCGCCGGCACGGTCGTCGCGACGGCGAAAGACCCGAACTTGAGCGGGTACAAGCTCCTCGTGGTCCAACCCCTCGGTCTCGACCAGAGCCCCGAAGGCGCCACCTTCCTGGCGGTCGATCAGGTAGATGCCGGTGAAGGCGACACCGTTCTCGTCTCGAAAGAGGGGGGAGGAGCGAGGATCCTCTTGGGACGGGACCGCATTCCGCTCCAGGCCGTCATAGTCGCCGTCGTGGACGCCATCGAGCTCGATTCCTCGAGCACCGAAATAGCGGGCAACCGAACATGAACCACACTCAATTGGTCGAGCGGATCACCGATCACGTGCTCGACGCACTCCGCAAAGAGGGGGCCACCGCCTCGCACCCCTTTACCCAGTGCACGCCTTGCACGAACTCGGGCCATTGCCTCAGAAAGAGGCACGACGTGGTCCAGGTGCTCCACGCCAACGGCGCAGCGCGGATCAGCGCCGCTCTCGGGGTCCGCTCGGTTCGCCCCACCTTGGCCGCGCATATCGACCACACCCTGCTCAAGCCCGAAGCGACACGTCATCAGGTCGCCCAGCTCTGCCTCGAAGCGAAAGAGCACGGCTTCGCGAGCTGCTGCATCAATCCGTACTACGTGCCTTTGGCCGCGAAGCTGCTCAGAGGCACTAAGGTCAAGGTCTGCACCGTAGTCGGCTTCCCGCTCGGCGCGACCTCACCCACCGCGAAGAGCTGCGAGACGAAGAGAGCCATCGAAGAGGGCGCCCACGAGATCGACATGGTGATGAATATCGGCGCCGCCAAGTCGGGCGATTTCAAGGTGGTCGAGAACGACATTCGCGGCGTGGTCGAGGCTGCCGCGGGCGGGGCGCTGGTCAAAGTGATCATCGAGACGGCGCTGCTCTCCGACGACGAGAAGGTACGGGCTTGCCGCGCCGCTCGCCTGGCGGGCGCCGATTACGTAAAGACATCGACCGGCTTCAGCAAGGGGGGAGCCACGATCGAAGACATTCTTCTGATGCGACGAACGGTTGGGCAAGAGATGGGTGTGAAGGCATCAGGCGGTGTCGGAGACACAGAGACCGCGCGCCGCATGATCGAGGCCGGCGCCAGCCGGATCGGCGCCAGCGCCTCTGTGAAGATCGTTAGCGAGGAGCGGAGCTCGGCGGCGTGAGGTTTCGCGTCGCTGCTCTGCCGATCTTGGCCTTGTCGATCTTCGCCCCCGCGGCCGGCGCGGCCACCGACCCCGCGCCGACAATCGGAATCGATCCGATCGACCGCGCTGCTCGCCGGCGGATCGGCGCCTGGGTCATTTCGGCCGCCGCAGGAACCGCCACCGGCCTCTTCATCGGCAGCGCACTCGGCCACTGGGAAGAGGCTCGCGCCCTCGATGCTCGCTCCCGCGATCCGGCTCGCGCCTTCGGCGAACGTCGCTCCCTTCACGAGCAGGCGCTGGCAGAGTGGGAAGAGGGCAACCGCGCTCGCACGATGGCCGCCGCTGCCGGCGTGGCCACACTCACCGCCGCGGCTTTGCTGCTCCGCCTTTACGGCGATGAGAAGAGCTCCGCCCGAGGCGAGCTGCTCTTGAAACCCTCGCTCGGCGGGGGAGGGCAGGTGCGGTGGTCGCTTCGTTTCTGAATTACCTGAGGGCCCCCTTATGAACCCAATCGAGCTGATCGAGCTCAAGAAACAGGGGCAACCGATCCCCGCCACCGCTCTCGATGCTTGGGTTCGAGCTGTTTCGCGCCAAGAGATTCCCGACTACCAGGTTTCGGCCTTTCTGATGGCGGTCTACTTCCGCGGCATGACCCGCGACGAGATCGTCGCCTACACAAGGGCCATACGCGACTCCGGGCGCGTGCTCGATCTGTCCGACCTCGGCCCAACTACCGTCGACAAGCACTCGACCGGCGGCGTGGGCGACAAGACATCCCTGGCGCTCGCACCGGCCGTCGCGGCCTGCGGCGTTCCGGTCCCCATGCTCTCCGGGCGCGGCCTGGGCCACACCGGCGGAACGCTCGACAAGCTGGAATCGATC
>CAZFNT010000220.1:0-6835 GCA_964520315.1 uncultured Gemmatimonadota bacterium | reverse complement strand
CCGACATGGACGGCATCGAGCTCGCAACACATATTTGCTCCGATCCCGAGATTGCGCGAACGAAATGCGTGATGCTCACGTCGGCGGGAATGGCGCGAGATCGAGGTCGTGCTCGCGAGACCGGAATCCGGGCTTTTTTGCGAAAGCCAGTTCGCCGCGACCATTTGGCCTCGACCCTGGTCTCGCTATTGAGCACCGATGAGGCGCCGGTCCCGGACTCCGAGCGGGACCGCGCGATCGAAAGCGAAGAGGCGCCACGCGGTAGGGTCCTGGTCGCCGAAGACAACATCGTAAACCAGCAGGTCGCGGTGGGACTGTTGAACAAGCTGGGCTACGAATCGCATGTAGTAGGGGACGGAGAGCAAGCGATTCGAGCGATTCAGGAGCAGATCTTCGATGCTGTGCTCATGGACTGCCAGATGCCGGTGCTCGATGGGCTCGCGGCAACCCGTCGGATCCGCGCGACGGAATCCGGGCGCATTCCGATCCTTGCGCTGACCGCCGGTGCCACTTCCGAAGATCGACAGCGCGCGCTGGACGCCGACATGGATGACTATCTGAGCAAGCCCTTCACGGGCGACGAGCTCGAAGCGCTCCTCGAGCGCTGGATCGGGTAGCCGCCGATCGCGCTACCCGTTATGATCCCCGACTCCACCCATCAACTGTCGGGGGATCACCATGATCTCGTTTCTCTGGATCGGCCTCGGCCTAGTCTGCGCGGTGCCCATGCGCTCGGCTGCCGCGGGCTACTATGTGCCATCCAACGGAAGCCAGGCCCTTGGCTCGGGTGGCGCATTCGTGGCCGCCGGAATCGACCCCACGGCGATCTGGCACAACCCGGCCAACCTGGTCGATCTGGGCGAAGGTTTCCATTTCGGGATCGACGTGGCAGGGCTTCACACGATACATACTTTCCACCGTGAGCCCACCGGTCTTATCGATCTGAACGACCCCCGACCGTTCGATTACGTCCCCTCCGAGAACCTCCACGGCCCCGTCTACATCCCAACCTTGGCGGGCGTTTGGGATGTTGGGGACTGGGCCGTCGCCGCGGGGACGTTCAGTCCCTATCAGGGTTGGCTCAGCTACGATCCCGATGGACCAACCCGCTACACTTTCATCGAGAATACCAGCTTCACGTACTACTTTGGGGGAGCCCTGTCCTGGAGCCCTTCTCCGTGGCTGCGACTCGGCGCGGGAGCCCAGGTCGTCGTGCTGGGGTTGCGAACCAACTTCAAACTGCTCTCACCTTTCTCGTTTCTGGGGGAGGATATCAGCGCCTCTCTTTCCTCTTTCGGAGTCGATTACACTTGGAACGCCGGCGCGACCTGGGTGCCCACCGAGCGTTTCCGAATCGCGGTTGCGGCGCAAAGCCCGGTGCGCGACAGAGACGACGTGAGTCTGCACCTCGACATGCCAGAGGTCGCCAATTTGCTCGGACTGGCGGCTGAGGGGGACTCCGCGCGATTCGAGCTCAATCTGCCCTGGCTCCTGCGCAGCGGCGCGGCGTACGAACTGTCGGAAGGCGTCTGGATCGAGAGCGCTTTTCATGTCGAGCTCTGGAGCATCGCCGACAGCTTGCGTCTCGAGCCCTCCAATATCGTCATACGAATCGGGGGTGACGAAGCCGATAGCTCCGCGACCACCGAAGAGCTCGAGGCGGTCTCGTTTCCGCAATTGCTCGATGATGCGTGGTCGATTCGGATGGGGTTGAGATACCATCCTCCAGGCAATCGTCTGGGATGGCGCGCGGGCGTCTTCTACGAGACCGCCGCGGTGCCGACCAAGACCTACAACGTAGGTACACCAGACAACAATCGCATCGGCATCACAGGTGGGTTGTCATATGGCCTCAGCGATCACTGGTGCTTCGAATTCGCAGCTGCACATTTCATCCAAGACGATGTAACCGTCGAGGATTCGGTGTTGCGACCCGAAGCTGTTGCGCTGGGACCTTTCGAAACCAGTCAAGTAGCCAACGGGCGCTACAGCGCCGCCTACAATATCTTGGTCGCTGGATTGAGGTTTCGAAACTGAAATCGGGAGTGTGCATGACCCGCCTGATCCACCTTGCTCTCTGCATCCAAGCATCAATTCTGCTCGACGCCGCCTGCGCCCAAGCCCCAACACAACAGAGTCGGGGACTCGAAATCGCCACCCAGGTGGACCGTTTCAACGCGGGCTACCAGAGCGAGACTTCGCAGATGGAGATGGTCTTGGTCAACGCCCAGGGCGATCGGATCGTTCGGCGCATGAGTTCCAAGATGAGAGAAACCGAGAACGACGGCGATCAGTCCGTGATGACTTTCGAATGGCCCGCCGACGTGCGCGGTACGCGTCTGCTCACCTGGGGGCATTTGGACAGAGACGATGACCAGTGGCTCTACCTTCCATCGTTGAATCGAGTCAGGAGGATCAGCTCGCGCAACCGGTCGGGAGCATTCATGGGCAGCGAGTTCGCCTTCGAAGACCTGGGTAGTCGAGAGGTCGAGAAGTACGAACATAGTTACCTGCGCGACGAGACGATCGAGGGGCGCGCGACGTGGGTGACGAAGCAGATGCCCATAGACAAACGCTCCGGCTATGGGCGACAGATCGTCTGGACCGATCAGGAGTACCACGCGCCGGTCAAGATCGAGTTCTACGATCGCAGGAACGAGCTGCTGAAGACCATGCTCTTTTCCGATTTCGGGGAGCACGGGCGGTGGTTTCGGCCCGGTCGAATCGATGTGGAGAATCACCAGACCGCGAAGCGGTCGATTCTGACCTGGCAAGAGCGAGCTTTGAATGTGGAGCTCGACGACGATGAGTTCGACAGTGGGAATCTCGAGGACTGAATAGAGTGCGTGTCCGATCGATATTCTCAGCTCTTGCGTTCATTCTGGCGGCAGGTACAGCTTTCGCGGAGTTCTCGAGCCGGGGTTCACTGGCGATCGAAGGCCGCGCCTTTCGACCGGACGATGTCGCCGCCACCGAAGATGTGGGCTTGGCGCTTGCCTCTCGAATAGAGTTGAAGAGCCGAAAGCGCCCCTGGCGAGGCAAGCTGCGGATCTTCGGGCGGGTCGGCGCGATCGATTCCACACGTGCGGATTTCGTGGTCGAAGAGGCGTGGGTCGAGCTGCGCGGCGGCCGCCTTCGGTTGCGAGCCGGAGCTCAGTTGCTCAGCTGGACGGCAACCGAAGCATTTCATCCCGCCGATGTCATGAATGCACGCAACTTCGACTCCGATCTCGAAGACGCAGAGAAGATCGGCGAGCCGATGGTCTCGGTTCGGTTGGCGATCGGCACGGGCGGCGTGAGCGCCTACTACATGCCACTGCGCATCGAGCACCGTTTTCCCGACCCTGTATCAAGATTGGGTCTCTTTCCCATTCCCTTGGGCCGCCCGCTGTGGGTCGAAAGCGATGGAACGGTTTCCTCCGATCGCTTCGCGCGCCAGTGGGCGGTGCGACTGGGCCAGACAATCGGGAACGCTGACATCTCGTTGCACGCGCTCGGGCACCACGATCGTTCGCATCCAACTTTCGTGATCGACCCTTCCAACTCAATGATCCGGCCGCTTCACCACGGCGCCATTCAGATCGGGGCCACCTATACTCAAGCGATCGGAGGCTGGCTGCTGAAGGCCGAAATCGCGCATCGCGATCTCGATTCCCCCAGCGATCTGGGCTCTCTGCAGCCGCTCGAAGACCAAAAGGGGATAGACCACGATCAAGTGGCCGCCGGCCTGGAGTACGGCTGGTCGTACCCCGGCGGCCACGACGCCACCGTGGTACTCGAGGGGCAAGCGATCGTCGGAAGCTCCGCCCTCGAGCGGGCACGGCTGCACCCTTTTCAGCGTGATCTCCTGATCGGCTACCACCATGCATTCAACGACCAGCAGAGCAAAGAGCTCAGTGCCGGAGCGATCGTAGATGTTGATGGTCGCTCGGAGCTCCTCGCCTATCTGAGCTACGATCAGAGACTATCCGACACCTGGCGCGCGCGGGGGGCCTTGCGCGCGATTCGTGCTGAAACCGAAGATGGCGACGGTCTTCAAGCGTTGGACGGTGATCACTCGCTCGAGGTCACGCTCACCCACCACTTCTGACCATGGGGAGTCCACGACGATGAGCTCTTCGGAGCGCCGCGCATTTCCCGAACGATTCGTGTCGTTCGTGGTGGGTCACCCCTGGCGGGCTCTCTTCCTCGGGTTGACGATCGTTCTTCTGCTGCTTCCCGGCGGCACGAAGCTCGAAGCAGACTTCGGCTATCGGATCTGGTTCAACGACGACGACCCCCTGCTTCAGGAGTTTGACGCCTTTGAGCGTCGCTTCGGCAACGACGAAGCGGTCCTGGTCATCGTCCACAGCCCTTCGGGGGTCTTCGATATCGAGTCGGCCGAGTTGATCATGGAGCTGACCGATCGCTTGTGGCGCGTGCCCGAGGTGCTCCGAGTCGAATCGCTCTCGAACTTCAACTGGGTGCATGCCGACCAGGACGAGCTGGTCGTCGAACCCCTGATCCCCGACGACATCGAGCTCACCCAAGAGCTGCTCGACGAACGACGCGCGGTTGCGCTCGCACATGAGACGCTTCCGGGCAACTTGGTGAGCGCGGACGGGCGCACGGCGCTGCTGGTCGCGAAGCTCAGACCGGCGCTGGAAGCGAGCGGAACCGCCTACGAAATCGTAGTGACCGCAACACGCGATCTCATTGACGAACTTCGAGGCCGTGGCGACCACACACTCATGCAGGCCGGTTCCCCCGCGATCTCTCACAGCTTCAAAGAGGCCATGGAGGTCGACATCCGACGACTCTTGCCTCTGACCCTGGGCCTTACGGTTCTCTTCCTGCTCTTCTTCTTCCGCAGCGTGTCGGGAGTCTTGCTTCCACTCGTCGTCATCGCTTTGTCGATCGCCGCGACGATGACCACCGCCGGCTGGCTCGGCATCCCGATCAACAACATCACGTCGGCCGTTCCCCAGATCCTGCTGGCAATCGCCGTCGCCGACTCCGTTCACATTCTGGCAACCCACTACCGAGCGCAGGGTCGAGGAGCCGGGCGAAAAGAGGCTGCGCGACATGCACTTCTGAAGAACTTCCAGCCGACGGTACTCACCAGTGTGAGCACCGCGATCGGTTTCTTCAGTTTCTCGACCGCCGACGTGGTACCGATCGGTCAAATGGGCACGTTGGCCGGACTCGGCACACTGATCGCCTGGTTGATCACCTACTTCGTCCTGGGACCGCTCTTGGTGCTCGTGCCCGTGCGGGATCGGAAGGTCTTCCGAGCGAGCGATTTGCAGGCTGCGTCCCATCTGGGCTTGCGGAATGCTGCCCGCATCGGTCGTCATCGCCGATCGATTCTGGCCGCATTCTGCCTCGTCACAGCCCTCGCCTTTCTGCTCGCAACTCGAACCGAGGTCAACTCAGATCCCCTGGCCTATTTTCCAGACGACTCCCCGTTGAATATCGCCTCCGATTTCATGGAGGAGCACGTCGGAGGATCGATCGCGATCGAGATCGTTGTCGATTCCGGTGAGCCGGAAGGAGCCAAGGCCCCGGAGTTCTTGCGGCGCGTAGACGAGTTCCAGGCGTGGGTAGCGAAGAAACCCTTCGTGACCAGCGCCGTCTCACTCATCGATATCCTCAAAGCGACCAATCGATCGCTGCACGGCGACGAGCCGGACGCCTACACCATACCCACGACTCGAGAAGGGGTCGCGCAACAGCATTTGCTCTACACCCTGAGTCTGCCGCAGGGAATGGATCTGAACGACAGAGTATCGATTCGCAATGATGCACTCCGGATCACGACGATGTGGAACATCCACGATTCGCGCAGTGTGCTTCGCGAAATCGAAGTGATTCAGGAGAGGGCGAAGGAGATCGGCCTCGATGCACATATCACCGGCAAGAACCAGCTATATCAACGCATGAATCCTTACGTCGTTCGCGCATTCGTCGTGTCGATCTGTTCGGCGGTGGTGTTGATGAGTCTGCTGCTGATCGGCGTCTATCGCTCGCCCCGTCTCGGGGGTATGGCGATGATCTCGAACGCCGTTCCTCTTCTGATCGGCGCAGGGCTATTGAGAGCGATCGGGCGCCCGCTCGATATCGGAACGGTGGTCGTCTTCAGCACTTGTCTCGGGATTGCCGTCGATTACACGATCCACTTCCTCACCAACTTCAATCGCTCTTTGATCGGGGGGCGCAACCCGGAAGAGGCGATCGCCGATGTGTTCACCCACACCATGCCTCCGTTGGTGGTAACGACAGTAATACTCGTGAGCGGTTTCGGCGTGTTCTTCGTAGCTTCGTTCATTCCGAATCGCTACTTTGGCACCATGGTAGCGTTCATTTTGATGGTGGCATTGGCCACGAATGCGACTCTCGTGCCGGCAATCCTGAGCCGACGCCGAGGCAAATAGCGATGGACAGAATCAAGACCGATCGCCACCACGTGGCGCCCACTGCTCTGGTCGCGGGAAGCGCGGGGATCGCGGGTCGGGCAACTGTCGACGTTTTGGTCGCTGATGGCTGGGAGGTCGTGGCTCTCGACCTGCGGCCGGTGCCCGATGAGCGCGTCAATGTGCACACGATCGCCGCAGATCTGCTCGACTCACGCGCGGTGCGAGAGCAACTCGCTCCCTTCTCGATCAGTCACCTTTTCTATGCAGTTCAGTATCAGCCACGGCGTCCGGCCAATCGCCGCCCGCCGAATGTGCGCAGTCTTCGCCGGCAAGTCCGCTTGGCTGCCAGTGTCCTCCCTTTGCTCGAGCTCATTCCCCCAGCCGCACGAGCCTTCTACGCCAAGGTGGCGCTCGAATCGGGTGCCGCGGACCCGGAGGGG
>CAZFNT010000219.1:0-6839 GCA_964520315.1 uncultured Gemmatimonadota bacterium | reverse complement strand
GGGGCGGGTATGCCCAACGTGGACTGGGCGCCCTGGCCGAGGCTGCCTTCGACGGGTATCGAAACGGGTTGCGCCTCACGACTCTCGCCAAGTCCGTGGCGGTCGCTCTGTGGACGAAGCTGCGCAACCCGACCGACCGCGAGTCGACACCCTTGACGCAGATGCTGCAGGCCGAGCTCTCGACGGATGCGTTCGTGCACTGGGTCGAGAAGACCGATCCGGACTTCGCGGCCCTGGTTCTCTACGGAACCGACGGCCTGGCGCACCAGTACTGGCGCGATTTCGAGCCCGATCTCTTCGACCTGTCCGAGGGACCGGAGGAGGGTCGCTACCGCGAGGTCATCCCCGATGCTTATCGGCAAGCGGATCGTGTGTTGGGACGCCTGATGGACCTCGCGCACGATGATGCCGTGCTGATCGTGCTCTCCGATCACGGCACGGGCCCCCGAAGTGATCGCTACCGCCGTTTCGCCATTCGCTCGGAGGAACTGCTCGCCATCCTCGGTGGTGAGGAAGAGCTGAGCGCCTTTTCGGTGGGCGGCTATCTGCACCTGCGCGCCGAGGGAGAGGGTGACGGCGCGGGCGCGGGCACTCCGGCATTCGTCGATGAGCTTCGCACGGTGAGTGTGAATGGCGAGGCTCTGTTCCGTGTCGAGGAGAGCGATCCTCCCTTCTACACGGTGACGGTGAGAAGCGATCCCGACCTCTCCGCCAGCGCTCGGATCTCCGGGCGCCTCGTTCCGCTCTCCGACATCTTGGTGACGAGCGACTTTTCGGGCGATCACACATCGGCGGGCATCGTGGGGCTCTGGGGCCGGCCGGTGGAATCGGGAGCAGTCATCTCCGGCGCGGGCATTCGAGACATCGCTCCGACGGTGCTTTCTCTGCTCGATTGTCCGGTGAGCAGGGCGATGTCGGGCCGGTTGCTGGCTGAAGCGTTGACTCCCGAGGCCAGAGGAAACATTCGCGTAGAAGTGGTCGATCATCACGACATGCGTGTACGCGCCGAGACCATGCCCGAGCCGGCGCGGGACGAGGAGCTCGAGCGCCGTCTTCGAGCGCTCGGTTACATTCAGTGATTCACGCCCTTCGACGAACCGGGCCGATCCTCCGCGAATCCGCGTGGGAATGGAGACCATGACACCGACCTCCGACCCCCTGCTCCTGGCGAATCTGGAGGTCCTGATTCGCCGAAGATGGCAGTTCCTGTTGCCGCTGCTCATCGCCGTGGGAGCGGCGGCGCTCGCGACTCGGCTGATCGCGCCGATCTACGAGTCCGATGTTCAGCTACTGGTCGAAGAGAAGAAGGTCTCGAATCCGTTGCTGCGCAACCTGGCGGTCTCCACCACCCTCACCACCAGGCTCGCCACCATGAAGGCGAAGCTCATGAGCCGTGACCAGCTCTTGGCCGTCATCGAGGAGCTCGACCTGACCGACTACCGGCCCGACCCGGATGATCTGGATGGTCTGCTCCGGGATCTCCAGGAGTCGATCACGGTCGAGATCGCACGCTCCGGGTTGATCGAATTGACGGTCCAGAGCCGGATGCCCCGGCTCGCCCAGCGAACCGCGGCGGTGCTGGCGGAGCGCCTGATGGCGGAAAACGAGGCGCAGCAACGCCACGAGGTGGATGACGCAACCAGGTTCATCGAATCCCAGCTAGCCATCTACGAAGAGCGCCTTTCCGAGAGCGAGACTCGCATCCGCCATTTCAACGAGCTCCATCAGATCGATCTCGCCGCGCCCGCCTCAGAGAATCTGGACATACTGCGCCAGCTGCCGATGGTGCCCGCCAATGTCGCGGCATCGGCTCCGAATGTGCATGTGACCAGGCTGATAGAGTTCCAGGAAGAGCAGGCGCGTCTCGAAGTGCGTCTCGCGGAGATCCCGGGCGAGATCACGCAGCTCGATCAGCTCTTGGAGGCGCTCCCGGCTCAGCTCGTCGACAAGGCGCTCGAAGAGACGAACCCTTCGTTCCGCGAGCTGCGTCTGAAGCTCGCCGAAGACGAGGTGGAGCTCGCCGGACTCCGGAACGACCGCACCGACGAGCATGCGATGGTGCGGGCGAAACGCAAGTCGATCGAGCGCACGAAGAAGGAGCTCGAGAGCCGCCGGGAACAGTTGGCCGCATCGGGCTACGCGGCAGGCACGCCCGAGTATCGGGCGATACTGGAGAAGAAGCGGGAGCTCGAACGAGAGCTGAGCTCTGGCGAGAAGCGCACGGAATCGATCCGCAAGCGCTCTGAACAGGTGGCCGCCCAGGTCTCGAAGCTGCCCGAGCTCGAGCTGGAGAAGAGCCGGCTACTCAGGGAGTTCGAGGTGAACTCCGGCGTCTACGAGATGCTCCTCGAACGACTTGAGACAGCCCGCATCACGCGGGATCTGGAGCAGTTGGCGGAGGGAACCAGATTCGAGATCCTGCGACCGGCCAGTCTGCCGCGGAAACCGATTCGCCCCCAGCCGATCCCGACGCTTCTCTTGGGCTTCGCCCTGGGATGCCTGCTCGGAGTCGCGCTGGTGGCGCTCGCGGAGTTCCTCGACGAATCGATCCACACGGTGGATGACGCCACCGAGCATTTGAAGCTGCCGGTAATCGGTGCCACCGACGCGTTCTCCGCATGCGGCATCAAGACCGAAGAAGGAGCTCCGGCACAGGTTGTCGAGGCGGCGAGTCGGCTCGGCGGCAACGGCAGGGTCGAGGGATCCGAGCTCGGCAGAGAGAACGGCGCCATGGAGCAAGATGTCGCGACTGAGGCGATCGAGCAGTTGGGAGCCGAGATCGTATCGATTCGCGCCCCACGCTCCGCTGTGGCTGAGCAGTACCGGATCTTGGCAACGAATCTGGCGAGCCTGCGTGGCGATCGATCGGGCGGAGTCGTCATGCTGACGAGCTCGCGCCAGGGCGAGGGCAAGACCGTGAGCTCCTGCAATCTGGCCCTGACCATTGCCAAGGAGTCTCCCGACCGAGCGGTGTTGATAGACTGCGATCTGCGGCGACCACGGGTGCATGCCTATCTGGGGCTAGACAGGTCTCCCGGCCTGACGGAGTTGCTGCGCGGACAGGCGCAGATCGACGATGTCCTCAGGCCGACACTCCTGCCCAATCTCATGGTGATCCCCTGTGGTGCCCCCACGAATCAATCGGGAGCCCTTCTCAGGTCCCCGCTCATGGCGAAGCTCCTTGCTCGGCTGCGCAGGGGGAACCGATGGGTCTTGGTGGACGCTCCTCCGACGATTTCGATCTCCGACTCGCTCGTAATCGGTAGAATGGTCGATGCCGCGTTGATGGTCGTCGAGGCCAACAGCACACAGCGGCGGAAGATCCTGCACGCGAAGTCCACGTTGGTGCAGGGACGGGTCCCTTTGGCGGGGGTGATCGTCACTAAGCAGCTCCACAAGCTCCCCCGCTACTTCGACCATTACTACGAGTATTACGAGCCGGAATCGGTCGAGCAGGACCGAAAGGGGAAGGGGAGCCGGCGGCACCGGCGTGCGTAAAAACACGGGCGCCACAAGAAAAGTGCACAAACCCCCCCCGTCGAGTGCGGTTTTTCATGGACAAGACCCCGCTTTCGCCATTAGATGCTGAGGGACTTCGAGCATCTGGCATAGCTTTTCGGGGGTTCATCTGTGATCTTGTTCAAACGGGTGGCCGCGGTTTCAGGCTCCGCGGTCCAGTCACCACAAAAGGGGGATCAGGGGCCGAGGCGGGCCCTAGGTTCCATTTCATCGACAGCTTCGCCAGAGGGCGCGCTAGGCTGGCAGGTCTGCGGCGGCGAGAAACCGGACGCCGATCTCGGCGCCTCGACTCCGAACCCGCGAATCACGGCGAAGCGGCTCTTGCGGTCCGGTATCAAGCGTTTGCTGGATCTGGTGATCGCCATATCCGCTCTCGCGCTCCTCGCTCCGGGGCTGGCGGCCGTCGGAATCCTGATCCGCGCGACATCGGCCGGGCCGATCATCTTCGAGCAGGAGCGGATCGGTATGAATCGACGGGGCCGACGCGGGCGAAGCGGATCCGGCGAATCGGAGCGCCGCCATCGCGACTATCACGGTCGTCCTTTCACGATCTACAAGTTCCGGACCATGCACATCAAAGCCGAGGCGACGACGGGTCCGGTCCTGGCACTGACCGACGATCCACGCGTGACCCGCATGGGTAAGACGTTGCGACGCTTTCGAATCGATGAGATTCCGCAGCTCTTCAATGTGATCAAGGGCGAAATGAGTCTGGTCGGACCGCGCCCGGAACGCCTCTTTTTCATCCTCTCCGATTACAGGCGCATACCTGGCTTCGAGGAGAGGTTCGATGTCAAGCCCGGGATCACGGGCCTGGCGCAGCTCGAGAACGGGTACGACGACGGAATCGAGTCTTTTCGGCGAAAGATCCGCTACGACCTCGAATACGTTCGCTCCTCGAACCCCCTGAAGGACCTGATGATTCTCTTCAAGACAGTTCCGGTGGTCATGCACCTGCGGCACTGGTGATGAGAACGAGGTAGACACATGAAATTCTCCCCCAAGTATCTGTTGGCCATATTCCTCACGCTCTCGATATCCGGTTTGTCGTTTGCTGCTACGGTACACGTTCCCGGCGAGGCTTCGACCGTTCAAGCGGGCATCGATCTCGCGGCAGCGGGCGACACCGTGCTGGTGGATCCCGGCACGTTCCACGAGACCATCGAGTTCAATGGGCTCGACATCGTAGTGATGGGGTCGGGCTCATCGACAACGACGGTCTTCGGCAATGGCAACGATCCGGCGGTGCGTTTCGCGCAAGGAGAGACGTCCAGCGCGGTGTTCTCCGATTTCGCCGTGACCGGTGGGAATTCCGGCATTGTGTGCGAAAACGGGTCGAATCCGACGATCTCAAATTGTACCCTCTCGATGAACTTCGCCGATGAGTACGGTGGCGGAATTCAGTGTATCGAGTCGAGCCCGACGATCTCGGGTTGTGCGTTGACTCTCAACTCCGCATCGCGCGATGGTGGCGGCCTGTACTCCTACAACGGATCGCCCGCTATTCTAGACAGCTCGATCGACGACAACATAGCTCCGCGCGGCGCGGGCGTATTCGCCTTCGGCATCTCGACCCCCTTGATCTACACGTGCACCATTGCCGAGAACTCCGCGACTTGGGGAGGCGGACTCCTGGTCATGTCCGGAGCGAATCTGAGCCTGATCGAAAGCACCGTCACTTCGAATCAATCGGCCGATGCCGGAGGGGGACTCTACCTACAGTCCGCGTCGGCGCGACTCGAGAGCAGCGAGATCTCGCTCAACACGACCCAAACCGATGGTGGAGGCGTGTTCACTCGCCCCGGATCGACCCTGGACGCGGTGAACTGCATCGTGAACGACAATGATGCGGTCGGATCAGGCGGGGGTCTCTACATTTGGAACTCCACCTTCACGCTGACCAACAGCATCGTGGCCCGCAACACCTCGGGGTTCCGGGGCGGCGGGGTGCACTCGACCGGGTCGGTCTCCACCCTGCTGAACTGCTCGATCGCGGACAACGCGGCGGCGACCGAGGGTGGCGGGCTCTACGCCGCCTGGTTCGAGCCGGTCGCGATCACGAACTCCATTTTCTGGGGGAACGGGCCGGAGCAGATATTCAACCACCAGGCCTTCCCCGCGGCGCTGACCGTGGACTACAGCGATGTGCAAGGTGGTTGGGCCGGCGTAGACAATATGGACGCCGATCCACGCTTCAGGAACTACGGCAAGTACGAGTTCATACTTGCGCCCATCTCTCCATGCATCGATGCCGCCACCGGCGACGATGACGGACTCGACTGGTGCACACTGCACGCGGTGTACTGTCAGTTCAACTCGCAGGCTCCCGATCTCGGCGCCTACGGAGGCCCCGCGATGGCGGGCTGGCTGGACTAGAAGTCGGCGCGAGAATAGCCTCTCAATCTCCACATCCCAATCGGCACCTGCAGAGAGAGGCAGCGCGTGACCGGCCGCCCAAAGGTCAGCATCGGTCTTCCCGTGCACAACGGGGAGCGCCATATCGGCGAGACGATCCGGTCGATTCTCGATCAGACCTTGACGGATTTCGAGCTGGTCATCGTGGACAACGCGTCGACCGATCGAACCAAGGCGATCTGCGAGGAGTTCGCCGCCGAGGATCCGAGGATCCTCTACTCCCAGAACCTGAAGAACATCGGCGCGGGGCCGAATTTCAATCTCTCCTTCACGCGATGCCGCGGTGAGTACTTCAAGTGGGCGGCCCACGACGATCTGCTCGATGCAGCTTACCTGGAATCGTGCGTAGGGGAGCTGGATCGCGAGCCGAGTGCGGTCGTCTGCAACACCGAGATCGATCTCATCGACGACTCAGGCACGCTTCTCGGTCCTCGCGACGAAGAGCTGACTCTGGTCGATTCCGATGCGCCTTCTGAGCGTTTCCGAGATCTGATTCTTGGTGAGCATTGGTGCATAGACATTTTCGGCGTGATGCGACGGAAGGTGCTGGATCAAACTCCGCTGATCGGGAGCTTCATCGGGTCGGATCGCGTCTTGCTGGCGGAGCTGGGGCTCCGAGGGCGATTCCTCAGGGTTCCCCGCACGCTTTTTCATTCGCGCGACCACGCCGGACGCTCGATTCGGGCCATCGATATACGGTCTCGGGCGTCGTGGTTCGATCCTGAGCTGGGCCAGCGCATCGTGTTCCCCTTTTGGCGCACGGGTATCGAGTATGTGAGGGCCATCAGGCGAATCCCCCTGCCCGCGACCGAGAGGCGGGCCGCCCTCGTGGCCCTCCTGCCGTGGCTCGTCCGAAATCGATGGCGCCTGGAGACCGACCTGAGAGAGGCGTTCAAGTACTTTCG
>CAZFNT010000218.1:0-6855 GCA_964520315.1 uncultured Gemmatimonadota bacterium | reverse complement strand
GTGGCAACGGGCCTCCTCTCTGAACCACGGAACGACGATGCTACCTTCGACGCTCACCCTCGGCGGTGTGGCTGCTCTCCTCGCCGCATCGGTGGCCCTTTCTCTGCCGACGATTCGCCTCGGCGACGACCCGCGGGCCTTGCCCACCGACGCCCCCCGCACATTCCGCTGCCTCGACGAAGCCATCGCCGCCGCCGAAGAAGCGGGAGCGCCGCCGAGCATGCAGCTCACCATCGAAGAGGGCAGTTACGAGATCCCGGCGTGGGCGGTGGTGCGCATCCCCGTCGACCTCCTGATCGAACCCGGCGTCACGATTGCGCTCGGCGCAAAAGCCTCTATCGTCGCCGAGCGGTTGATCGAGGCGGGAGGAAGCGCGGAGAAGCCGATTCTCTTCACCTGGAGCGATCCGGGCACTGCGTGGGGGGTGCTCGTGCTGACGGCCATCGGGTCGGACGGCAGCTCCTTCCGCCACTGCACCTTCGAGCACGCCTCTCCACGCAATATCGGGGGAACCAACTACATCGCGACGCTTCTGGCAGAGGAGGTCGAGGACGTGGTGATCAGCGATTGCACCTTTCGCGATATCGAAGGAGACGGCGATGCGGTCAACATCGTGGACGCGTATTCGATCATCACGAGATCGGTATTCGCCAACTGCGCCGACGCGATCGACTACGACTCGAGCAGGCAGGGGATCATCGAGTATTGCGAATTCTTCGACAACCGGGACGACGCGATCGACCTGGGAGAGGGGGCCGACGCGATCTGTCGCTACAACCGAGTATTCCGCTCCGGGGACAAAGGTATCTCGGTGGGCGAGCGCTCCCTGTCTCTGATCCACAACAACCTGATCGTCGGTTGCGATATGGGCGTCGCCATCAAGGACCAGTCGAACCCTTGGTTGGTGAACAACACACTGGTCGGGAACAACGTTGGCGTCGCGGCGTATCGCAAGACGCCCTTCCTCTACGGCGGCGGCAAGGGGATCGTGGTAAATACCATCATCTGGGGGAGCGTGACCGCGAGCATCGATCTGGACGAGGAGTCGACGACACGTTTTCGTTGGTGCGATGTGCAGGGAGGCTGGGACGGGGACGGCAATATCGACGCCGATCCCGTTTTCACCACCTACGCCGACTTCGACTATTTCCTCTCGAGCGGCTCGCCCTCGATCGACTCGGGCAGCCCGCAGGCCGAAGACGCCGTCTACGACACCCATCCCCTCTGGCCCGAGGGGCACGAGGATGGTCCCGAGGCCGATATGGGGGCCTACGGGGGACCGGAGAACCAGGGTTGGGCGCCCTGATCGTCAATTCGGAGTGTAGCTGTTGCCCTCCGCGGGCGAAGGATCGTCGAGCGTGACCCAGCTCGGGTTTCCGTCAGGGTAGCGGCCGATGGAAACGTCGCTTTGCTGCGGCCCGAACACCCAGTAGTCCCTCAAAGTGCCCCCCGGTCCCGGGCCGAGCTCCACCAAGGCGATCGACTCGCCCCTCGCGCTCAGCTTGAAGGGCGCGTGCAGATCGCTCTGCAGAGTATCTCCGTCGCACCAGACGATCAGGCGCTCGCGTGGCGCCATCGTGCGCGCGGGCAGCTCCCACCGGAAGGGGCGGTCCTCGGGATCGTCGGTGAGATGGAGCCCGGTCAAGGCGACCGGCGCGTCGGAGGCGTTGTAGAGCTCCAACCAATCGTCGTACTCCCCCGCCTCGTCCGCGTGGGTGGTGTCGTTCGAGGCCATCAGCTCGTTCACGACCACGGGGAAAGCCGGATCCCCGACCACGAAGACCTCTTGTTCGTCGCTCGCCCACACGTCTCCATCCGCCGCAACGTACTGGACGAGTAAGTGGTAGCCGGCGACCCCCCATCGGGCCGGGTTCACCGGCGGCTCGAGAACGAGAGTCTCGATCGCACCAGGCTCGAGATGCATCGGAAAGAGAGCCAGGGGATCGGGGTCGTCGAGGATCCCCTCCCGGCTCCGGACAAAGAAGCGCAGCTCGCCGTCGACCGCCCACTCACCGCCGTGCGTCGCCTCGAGCGCGATTTCGACCGTCTCTCCTGGCGTGGCGATCCCATCGCAGTCTTGCTCTTCGAGAGGTTCCTTCACGCATACATCGAGGGCCGCGGGGCTGGTCCATTGGTTCGGGTCGCCCGGGGACGGTGCGTCGAGGAAATGCCAGCGGCCGGAGCTTTCGGGGAAGCGGCCGTAGCCTCGGCCGGGTCTGAGGGTGGCGGGCACGCTGTGGGCATCTACTTCAACCGCGTCACCACCGATGTCGCGGAAGAGGCCGATCCAGCCCCCGGTCGCTACCGGCGCGGGCAGCGCCACCAGCGCACGTCCCGCCGGCTCGATGGTCTGCGGGTCGATGAGCCACTTGAGCGGATCACCGCCGTCGTCGGAGAGGGCAAAGTCGTGCAGATCGAAGGGGCGGTTGGCGAGATTGCGGATCTCGATCGCCTCGATCGCAGCTCCGCCGGGGGCCGGAACCAGCTCGCAAAGGTGGACCAGCACATGCTCGGGCAGCTCGATCCGTTCGATATCGGACTCGATGAAATCGACGCGGGGCCCGAAGAAAGCGAAGAGATCCTCCAGCGCGGAGACGTAGCCCTCCGAAGTCTCGCGGCTCTCTTTGTAGACGTCGCGGTTCATGTCGGGGCTCATCTGGACCAGACGATCCCCGAACACCTGCCTGAGCGCGGCGGGGGAGAGGTGCCCCTCCAACCATTCGCTCAACTTCTCCGTGTAGCGACGGTGCAGGGAGGGCACGGAGAGAACCTGGTCAAGGAGTCGGTTCCACTCGAAGAAGAGGTTCGGATTCCAGCGGGTTCCGAGATCGATATCTCGCCTCACGGAGTCCCATGTCTCGTGGAGATCCCAGGGCACGTAGGTCCACCGGCCCGAGCTCGGGTCCCGGTAGAGGCAGTAGTCGTCGTGGAGCCAGTCCTCGTTGGCGCTGATTGCGTTGTGAGCGACGACTCCGAGGTAGCCGTCGATGTCGAGGTTCTGCTCGAGGAAAGGAAGTCTGTCCTCGGCGGAGGTGCGCACGATCCCCTGAACGAAGTCGATGATGTCACGGCGCTCCCAGTCCCCCTCACCTGCCGTCTCGAACTCGCTCCGATAGTCCGCGATGGAGTCCTCCAGCTCGAGAAGGCTGTTCACCCGGTAGAAGGAGCCGGCCGGATCCCAACCGCGGGATGCCACGAAGCTCTCGTCGAGGCGCTGTACGTCCAGCATCACCCCGAGGTACTCCCCGTTGAGCTCCAGCCGGATCGGGAAGGTCGAGGAGTGCGGCAAATCGACGATCTCGAGCAGATCGGTGAAGAGCAGCTCCCTCTGTAGAGTGGGATCGATCCAGGTGGCCTTGAGAACCAGCCTCTCTCCGCCGTGAATCGGCTCGTTGTCCTCGAGGTTCACATTCCACGACTTCTTCGGAGCCCGCCGCTGAGCACTTCCCCGGTAGCCGACCGTCACGCCGGTGTAGGCGATCCCATCGACCAGAAGATCCGCCGGCACGTCCACATCGGCATGGGCGTTGTAGTTGAGCAGAGCCAGGTCCTCATGCTCGACGAAGAGGTTGTATCGCGGCAGGGAGGAGTCGAGAGGTGAGCGTGGCCCCACGATCGAGGTAAATGCGGGTTGCGAGGGATTGCCGTACAGGTCGACCGCGACCACGGCGTAGTCCACCGTCAGATCGGTCGGTATCACGGCGAAGGGGACCCACCGCTGTTCGGCGACCACATTCCAGCCTCCGTCGTGCTGGAACACGCGATAGCCCGCGAGGTCGGTCTCGACACTGCGGTCCCACCGGAGCAGCACGCCGCCGTAGGTGTCCAGCGCCACCAGGCCGCTCGGCGGATCGGGCGGTGTCTGATCCCCGGGACGGCCCGGGCGAAGACCGATGGCACAGAAATTCTGTCGCTCGTCCCAGTCCAGGAAGTCGAGCTCGAGGAGCCCATCGGTCACCGAGACCACGCCGCGCACATCCATGATCCGCGCGATCCCGGCCTCGCGGGCCGCATCGAAACCGGTGAGGAAGGTGTCACCTTCGGCGAGCACCGTCAGATCGGCGACTCCGGGACCGTCGCGCTGGAACTCGCTGACGTGGAGTGTGAGCTCGTAGAGACCCGGATCGAGCTCGAAGCGATAGCCCTGCGCGCCGATCCGCCAGCGGTCGTAGAGGTCGAGCTCGTTGCCCGTGCGGTCTTCGAAGAGGAAGCCGCCGATCAGGGCGAAGGGTCCCGAAGCGTATCCACCTTCCGCCCCGTATCCGTTGTCGCCGTTCCAAGCTTGATCGGCTCGGTACTCCGAACCGTCCGGAAGAACTTCCCTTCCGTCCGCGCAGTTGACGGCGGCCACGGTGGGGTCGGACTGGGCCGATGCGCTTCCTCCCAGAAAGGAGGCGACGACAAGGGCCGAGGAGATGGCGCGGCGTGAATGGGAGAGCGCGGAAGATCGCTGGCGAGAGGTCGGGCGACCAAATGGCATGAGATCGTTTCGAAGAGAGTTGGCTGATTATCCCCCACCATTGTAAGGGCGCCCCACGGAGAGTTGCCGGCAAGCTGGAGCAGCGGACGCGACCTCGGGCACAGTGGAGGGGAGAGGCGCCCGCGCCTGCGCGATTTCGCACTCTCCACCCATTTCACCCGCGGACCGGGATCGAGTTCGACCTGCTTCGGTACCGCCGGAGTTGGGGTCGAGTTGGAACCGTGGACGGTCGCGATGCCGATGGCCGTGTGATCGGTGTTCCACTGGCCTGGACAGACGTTGCGCCACCAGATCCCTTCTTGATCGTCTCGGCGGGGCGTTCGCTTTTCAGGGTTGAGGATTCACTTCAGCTGGCGCTGCTTCTGCGGGGCCAGGAGTGGTGACGGGAAGCGCGTCTGCGTGGCCGCGGTGGAGAGATTGGTGTAACCGAAATTCTGCCGAGAGTGTCACAGTAATTCCGCCATGCCGTCGGCAGTTGCCTTGGGAGTGCTGCCCATGAGTGCTGGTCTAACGCGTTGTAGTTTCGGGGACCCCCGAGTGGCCATTGTTGACGACCAGCTAGATGATGGCGTATATGTCGATACATGTGGATTGTTCGTCGACCCAGGAGCGCTGCATGACGGAATTCTCGCCCACCGACCAGAAGCGACTGGCGCTACGCGGGCACAGCTTGCTTCATCCGCACCCGGAGGCCGTGCGCGACCCCGTCTTCGATGACGTTCCCTTCTTCGACCGGCACGACTTGGTTCAGGTTCGCTACGAGATGCTCCGCCGCGTCCGCATCGAGGGGCTCTCCGTCGTCGCCGTCTGCTCCGCATTCGGCTGCTCGAGACCTGTGTACTACAGGTGTCTGGCGGCCTTCGAGAAAGATGGCCTCCCCGGACTCGTGCCTCGGCGGCGCGGTCCCCGAGGGCCACACAAGCTCACCGACGAAGTGATGAAAACCATCGAGGCCGAAAACGCGGCCGCTTTGGATATCGAAGCGCTCACCCGATGGGTGCACGAGCGATTCGGGCTCTCGGTTCACCCTCGCAGCATTCAGCGAGCTTTGGAGCGGCGGGAAAAGAAACGCCATTGAGGCGCGTGGGTTGTGCGCATCAAGGCGCCGGCCCCTTGCAGTTCATGTACGAGAGTATGCGCGTCGAGAGCGGCAGCGCACGCAGGCTCGGCTACGAAGTGATGCGACGCGCAGGTCTGGCCGCATGGATGCTTGTTGCCTCCCAGCACGTGCGCCCTCGCAATCATGTCGCTTCAAACGATCGCCCCTTGGCAGCGAAAACCACCAAGGGTTCATCGGATCTTCCATCAGGTCTCCGCCCGGGCCTGATAGGGCTTCTCGCGGGCATGCTGGTGGGCCGAACCATGGAGCTGGAGCTTCCCGGTTCCATCACGCAGCCAAGCGCAGCAGGGCAGTGAGAGTCGAGTTCTTGTGTCGAATGCGCTCACCAAGGCATAGCGTTCGAGAATCCTCGTCTCTTGCATCATCGGTGAACAGTCTCCGAGCATCCGAGAAGGCAAAGTGTCGCCGTGTTCGCAAGTGGTATCTCTGAAGCGGCGTCTGGGATGTGCGATCCGTGTGAATCCAAACCAGTGTGGATGTTACTAAGCAGTGCATAAAGCACCCGATATTGTGTTAGTATCTCCGCATGATGAAATTGGACGGACGCCGACTCGATCATGCCACCCGCGAGCAGATACGCATTCGAGCCGTGAGGCTCGTTGAGCAGGGCGAGAGCCCTGAAACTGTGATTGAAGCTCTTGGCTTCCATCGCTCCTGCATATACGAATGGCTGGCGAAGTATCGCGAGGGTGGAGTGGATGCATTGCGAACACGTGCCATTCCCGGTCGTTCGCGCAAGCTCACGGGGCCGCAATTGAAAAAGATCTACGATGTCGTCACAGGCAAGAATCCGCTCCAATTGAAGTTCGAATTCGCGCTCTGGACACGCGACGCGGTAGAACAATGGAAGCAGGAAACGTATCCCGCAATTCGGAAACTGGCCAAGAAGCACGGAGCGACGATCCTCTTCGGAGACGAGGCGAGCGTTCGATCCGACTATCACAGTGGAACAACGTGGGCTCCGAAAGGCAGAACACCGATCGTCCGCGCGACTGGCGCTCGTTCTTCTCTCAATCTGATCTCCGTTGTCTCACCTCGTGGAGAAATGCGATTCATGCCGGTGCCGAAATCGTTCGAATCGGTCCAGATGGGCCATCCGTTCACGACGCTGCCGTTCAGCTCGAAGGCCCAATCGTAGGGGTTCGAGCCGCCGGGCGTGTCGTCATTGATGTCGTTCGCTCCCACGAGAGTCGAATCGGCACAATCGAGAGCGTTCGCCCATAGAAGCTCATAATCTGATGAGAATCAGGGGCGA
>CAZFNT010000217.1:2160-6860 GCA_964520315.1 uncultured Gemmatimonadota bacterium | reverse complement strand
GCGAGCCGTTCGGCCACGGCGCGTTCGTCGAGATCTTCGATGCTGGTGATGTCCCAGATGCTGACGATGCCCATCATGCGCCGGAGCATCTTGGCGCCGCCGTGCCCCGCCGTGTCGTGGAGCAGATTGCTGATGTAGCGCCGGCGGAACTCGGCGAATGCCTCTTCACCTCCAGCGAATCGCCAGTACGCTTCGGGCACCAGCTCACCTCGGTTGTTCTCTATCCATAGTGTCTCGAACTTGTGGGTGAACTCAGTCCATAGGCCGCGCACCAGATCGAGAAGATAAGTCTGATATTCGCGCCGAACTTCCGGGTCTGGAGTGTGGGCATAATGGGAGAGATGGTTGAGCACCAGATTTTCGATGATGGCGCCCAGGTCAAACCCCATCGGCCCATAGAAGGCGAACTCCGGATCGATCACGCGTGTGTCGCGCGCGTTCACCATGATGCTGCCGGTGTGAAGATCGCTGTGGATGAGCGCCTGCGAGTGGGTCATGTAGCTCGACTTCATCTCGGCGAGGGCGAGTTTGAGCGGTCGATTCGAACGCACTTCGCGTACCTGAGCGTCGATTCTAGGGTTCCACTGATTCTCGGGCGATTCCATGTAGGGGTTGGTGAAGACGAAATCTTCCTGGATCTTGCACAGGTGAGGATTGATGAACTCGCCCATGAGTGTCTTCTTCTCCAGGCCGGTCAAGTAGAGATCGGAAGTGAAAAAGAGGACTCGGGCCACGAAGGTGGAGATCTGATCCACGAAGAGCGGAAACCTCTTACGGGCGACCAGGGGTTTGCGCATAATCTCGTGATCATGAAGATGCTCCATGATGACGAGCGACATCTCTTCGTCATGCGTGTACACCTTCGGCACGAGACCGGGAACCAGCTCGTTGTATTTCAGCAGAGCCTGCGTTTCGAAGCGCATCCGCTCTCGCGTCAGCGGCCACGATTCTCCGGCCACGCGCAGATAGGGCAGGGCCTGTTTGAGGACCACGGACTGCCCGGGAACATCGGAGTTCTCGACGATGAACACCAGATTCAGGTTGCCGTCCCCTACCTCGCTTGCGTTCAGCTCCGCCCCCTCGTCGAAGAGGCTGTGCATAGCCGGGCACGATCGGACGTAATCCACGACACTCTGCTCATTCAGTGCTCGATAGGCCATCGGAATCACTCCTTTGCCGAGTGAGAATCTCGTCTTTCCGGGTAGAGAGTCAGTACGCCCTCTTCCGACGCGTCGCAGATCCCGCGTTCGGTGATCAACGCGGTCACCAGCCTGGCCGGGGTCACATCGAACGCGAAGTTCGCGGTGGGACTCCCCTCCGGCGTAAGACGAACGTCGACGATTCGACCCTCACAATAGCCGCGGATGCGGCTGACTTCGGTGCCCTCTCTCTGCTCTATCGGAATCTGGGCCACGCCGTCTCGGATCTTCCAGTCGAACGACGAAGATGGAAGGGCGACATAGAATGGGATGTCGTTGTCACGCGCTGCTAATGCTTTGAGGTAGGTGCCGATCTTGTTGGCAACATCGCCGGTAAATGTGGTGCGATCGGTTCCGGTGATGACCAGATCCACGTCCCCTTTCTGCATGAGGTGCCCGCCGACGTTGTCGGCAACAACCGTGTGCGCGACGCCGTGGTGGCCGAGCTCCCAGGCCGTCAGCCGAGCCCCCTGGTTGCGGGGCCGGGTCTCGTCGACCCACACGTGCACGTCGATGCCACGATCGTGGGCGGCGTAGATCGGTGCGGTGGCGGTGCCGTAGTCGACGAAGGCGAGCCAGCCGGCGTTGCAGTGGGTGAGCACATTGACCCGAGCTCCCCCCTTTCGGTGGCTGATCGCTTCGATAAGGGCGACACCGTGCTCTCCGATGCGCCTACAGTAATCAGCGTCTTCATCGGCGATCTCCTCGGCCGTGGCCCGCGCGATGCGCGCCATCGCGTCGACATCTTCCACCGCCCCCATCGCCTCGAGCTGCCTTCGAACTCCCCACTCCAGATTCACGGCGGTCGGCCGGGTCGCTCTGAGCGTCCGACCCGCCTCAGCGAGGGCGCGCAAGAAGTGATCGCGAGGCAGAGCGGAAGCCTCGAGAGCAGCGATGTACATGCCGTAGCCGGCGGCGGCGCCGATCAGGCCGGCACCGCGCACATGCATCTCTTCGATCGCCCGCGCTACCTCTTCGACCGTCTTCAGGTCTTCGACGACGAACTCATGCGGCAGGTCTCGCTGGTCGATGATTTGGACGACGCGCGGGTCGCTCTCCTTCAGCCAAATCGTGCGATAATGCTTGCCTGATACTCTCACCCTTCTCTCCCTTCCGCTCGGTCGGAGTCATTGGCGAGCAGCTCACCCAGGAATCCAACCTGTTTTCTCTGTCGCGACCGCTCCTTCTCGAGCGATTGGAGGATCCCCTCGGCCAGGTCGTCTAGCTCGGGCTGGTCGTCATTGGCGGAGCGAACCGACTCGACCCACTCCTCGGGGAGCGCCTCCAGGCCGTGGAGCGCTCCCGCCACACTTCCCGCCATCGCTGCAATAGTGTCGCTATCGCGTTGGAAGTTGGCGCCCTCCACCACCGCCCGGCGATAGTCCCCTCGTGTGAGGGCGAGGATGCCGAAGGTGGCCGGGACGAGCTCCAGGGCGTCGGCCAGACCGAGCAGCATCTTATCGTGGAAGCGTCGCTTGAAATCAGCCGCGTCCGCCGACTCGCGGGCCATCTCGAGCGCTGCTCGAATGCGCGCGGCGGTCCGCTCGTCGGAGTGTTGCACTCCAGCTTCAAGAACCTCGTCGATGCCCGCACCGGGCACCATCGCGGCGGCGACGGCGGCGGCCAGAGCGCCGGGGGCGGTGGCCGAGACCCCGGATTGCAGCACCGAGCTCACATCGACGGCGTCCATCGAGGCCTGTCGCGGGTCGCCCGCGTTGATCAGGCCGATGGGGGGGATCATCATGGCCGCGTCGCAGGCGGGCAGATTCCCCTGCCCCATGTCGCGGGCGTCGGGCATCTCGGTCAAGAGCTGATCGTAGGGTTGGTTCGTGATATGGAAATAGAGTTTGAACCAGACGACCGCCTGACCGGGCCAGAGCTGGCCGGGGTCACGTGTGAAATACTCACGGCGCATATACTTGCAGTACGCACGGGCGAACTCCCGGGCCCCGATCCGCCCGTGGCTGTCGACGATCGCCATGCATACGACATTCTTGAGAATGGTGTCGTCGGTGTAGGTCCCCTTCGGAGAGCCACGAAAATACCAGTGTGGTCCATCGGGGAGGTAATCGACGAGTGTCTCGACGCGCCGTGTGCCAAAGCACTCTTCGATATGGTCGAGATCGCCCGACCATGGCTCGATCGGCCCGCCCAGCGCGTCGCCGATGGCGCCGCCGTAGAGGGACCCTTTGATTTTGCTCGATGCGAGAGAGGTGGGCATGTGTGTCTCCAGTGGGCTCGCGCGGATCTTCGGGTAGACGATCGAGGAGATTTTCGACCCGGAAGTTGCAGAGGGCTAGGTGTCGTGGGACCCCACATCCGCGATCGACGTCAGCCAGTCTGCGAACGAGCCGAGGTCGGCTGTGATCGTCCAAAGGGCCTCAGGCAGGCCCGCCACGAGCAGCCCGACCTGCTGCGGATCAAGGTTGAAGGAGTAGACGTTGCGAACAACATGTCGGAAACCACAATACCGATCCAACAGCTTGCGCGTCTCCGTGCCAAGGACGGGTGGCCGTACATCCGGAATCTCGGCCGCCATCTGTGACAGCAAGGCGCGGTGCCAGTCACTGCCAACAGGCTTCGCCTCGTCGACCGCCTCGGCGATGAGTTCGAGCAGCCGCTCGACCCCTGCATGGAACCCGTCTAGGTTGAGTGCGACAGCATCCACGTACCAATCGTCGGCTTCCGACCGACCGGCGGACCAGATGCGCTCAGTACGCGCGGCGATCTCCTTGATCTCATCGAGCCCCGTACGAACGCGCCCCGCCACGGCACGGTATCCCCGACCGGTCACAAGTCGATCCCAGTCTGCTCAATCTGCGCGACGAGCCCGTCTCCGCAATGCTCGGCGCGCACGACGCTCACAGGTAGGTCTCCACCCAGGTCTTCGAGTCGCGCCAAGGCCTCGAGATGCGCACCCGGTCCAAGGCCCCATGCCGCGAGGTCGATGTCCGAGCGCATAGAATACCAGTGGCCGTGGGCCAGGGATCCGAACAGGACCACGCGCGTGGAACCGAGTTCATCAGCAAGTATCCGCGCCGCCTTCCTCGCCAAGGCAAGCGCACGGTCCTTGCGCCTCGCCAGGATCCGGGCATCACGCGCCGACCGAGCCCGAAGGGTATCCCGATAGCGCGTCATGCTGTCTGGTGACAGTTCAATCTCTCGCATGGGGCCATAGTATATCAATCTGAAGACCACGCGCGGGTCTTCGGGCAGGCGATCGAGGAGGTCTTCGATCCGGAAGTCTCGGAGGGCTAGGGGTCCACTCTACAGAGCGGCGGCGTGCTCTTCGACGATAGGGGGCAGTCGCCGCCGCGCCGGCGCAGGAAGTTGACGATGGCGTACATCGTGAAGGGCTTGACCGCCCAGTCCACGAAGAGCGTCAGTCCGACCGGCTTGATGCTCGTTCCGGCGCGCACGACCTCGCCGAAATCGATCTTCAGCAAGATGGGGAACATCATGAAGAAGAGGCAAAGCGCGATCGGGATCGAATCCACCGGC
>CAZFNT010000217.1:0-2150 GCA_964520315.1 uncultured Gemmatimonadota bacterium | reverse complement strand
CGATGGTCATGCCGTCCAGGGTCTCGGCGACTCCCGGCGCCAGCTTGCCGAGCAGTCCTGCCACGATAGTGCGAAGACACCGCTCATGCACACGCGTTCAGAAGCTCCGGCGATCGCGCCCGTTGGGGACGGGCAGCGACCGCGTATGCGTGGCTTCCGCGGTCGATGAATGGCGAGCGCATATCGCCCCCCCGGTTCTTCCCCTTCTTCTGCTCCTCCCGCGTCTTCTCGTGGGTGTTGGTCTCCGTCGTCCCCCGGGAAAAGGGCGGAGGTGGGCGACATCAACTGCCTCTACCCCCCGGCTTCCTAACACGTGCGCGGGAAGCAGCGAATGCTTCCTTCTCATCCTCGCCCGGTCAGGCGTCTAGCCACGGGTTTTCGATGAGCACACCGGTGTCTTCGAAATCGCGTATGTTTCGCGTGACTACGTGAAGACCATGCCTCATGGCTGTTGCGGCGATCAGGCCATCGGACACGGAGAGAGGGCGCCCCGTCTTCCGGCGCCGGGCATCGATCTCTCCCCAGATCCTCCCGGTATCCGTATCGATCGGGAGTATGCGAGTTTCGTAGTCCTGCTCGAGTCGGCGAAGCGAGGATGCATAGTCGCCCCGCTTCTTCCCCGGTGAAAGCAGCGCGATGCCTCTCGCCAACTCACCGACCGTGATGACGCTGAGGTAGACGCTCGCCGGATGAATGGTGGCGATCCGGTCTTTGACTCTTCGTGCCCCGCGCGGGCGAACGATCTCCGAGATGACGCAGGTGTCGAGCAGGACTCTCATAGATCGAGATCCCGCGAAGGCTCTTTGTTTCGCTCCAAGTCGAGCCGGCTCCAGTCCGGCCCGCTCATCAAGAACTCGACAAGGCTCGGCTTCGCGCCGGACAAGCGATCGAACTCGACAGCGGACAGGAGAACCACAGCATCTTTGCGCCGTTCGATGCGCTGTGGACCCTCTTGCAAGGCAAGGCGCACGACCTCGCTGAATCTATTCTTGGCTTCGGCCAGCTTCCAGGTCATCGCGAATCTCCACAAAAAGCTAGATCATCTAGACATTATCGTCCAGGTCGATCCGGAGGTCAAGTGACGCCGCCCGACTTCCTTGCCGCAACGACCCGCACGCGATGCACGACCCCCATCGGTTCAGGGAATCTCTCGGCGAGAAGGCGACCCAAGGCGTCATCGAGGCGCAGCACTTAGGGTCCACGCAGAACTAGCTAGGGACTTATGCATCCCATCCGCAGCACATCCGGGCGCAAAAGCCCCTGGCTGTTTCTGCGTGGACCCTTAGGCCGGCGAGAGGCCACCGGAGCCCACCCCGCGCCGCCAATCGGCCACCTATCGCCTCCCCAGTCCTCCGCCATTCCCCTTCACCAGCAGCTTCGTCCCCCACCGGCGACCAGTCGATCTCGCATGTCCGATGTCACGATCGTGTCATCGATCGCCACCAGATCGGCGCGCGGATCTACCATTGCGTCGATCCGATTGACGGAAGCAGCCCTCGCCATGGACTCCAAAGTCGCCACCCGCCTGAAGATGCTGGGCCCGAACCTGAGCCTCACCGGCGTGATCGTGACGCTGGCGGTGGGGGTGATCTTGCCGGTGTTGCTCTCGACGACCGTGGGGATCGTCAGTCTGGCGATGGGGGAGCGGACCAACAGCCTGGTGGTGGGGGTGCTGGTGATCTGCTTCGCGGCGGCCGCGATCGGGGGGGCGGTGACGGCGACTGTGTTGGTCGGGCGGAAGGCGCGTACCGCGAGGCTGCAGGCCGATTTCTTGGCGAGTGTGAGTCATGAGCTGCGAACGCCGTTGGCGGCGATTCGGATGTACGCGCAGACGTTGCGGATGGGGCGGCTCGAGAACGATGCGGCGCGGACGGAACAGAGTCTCGATACGATCGTTCGCGAGACGATGTGGCTAGAGACGATGATCGAGCGGGTGTTGACCTGGCGCTCGGCGGCGAAGGATCGAATGGTGCTGGAGCGGCGGGCGGTCGGGATCTCGGGGGCGGTGGAGGACGCGCTGGAGCGCTTTCGTGCGCTGGTGCCGCCCGAGGAGATGGAGCTGGTCGTGGATCTCGAGGGAAACGCGCCGGTCCTGCACGATCGAAATGCTGTTGCGATGTTGTTGTTGAATCTGCTGATCAACGCGTACA
>CAZFNT010000216.1:0-6874 GCA_964520315.1 uncultured Gemmatimonadota bacterium | reverse complement strand
CCCTGGCCGTTTCCACTCCGCAGCCTTCGGCGGCGCAGACGGCGGCGTCTTCGAGCGCAGGGGGAAAGGTCGAGGCATCGAGTTCGGGTGAGTCGAGCGGGCGCGCGAAGATCTCGCTGACCCCTCTGATCGTTCAGGAGGGCGAAAGGCTGATCGAGAACAAGATCATCTGCGCCGGGCAGCCGAGCGAGAGCCGAGTGAAGACGCTGGCCGGTCAGGGGATTCCAATTCTCGATCTGCGCACGCCCAAGCAGATCAAGGGGGCGAGCTTCGACGAGGCGGCCGTCGTGGCGGCGGCCAGCGGAAGCTACACGGCGCTGGGGATCGACGCCAAGAGCTTGGGCGACACCGCGTTGCAGAAGAAGCTATTCGACGCGATCGACGAGATCCGCGGGCGGGCGGGCGCCAGCTACGTCCACGCCAAGACGGGCGACCTGGTGGGCGCCGCGATCGCCCTTCACGCCGCGAAGCGCGGGGGAAAGAGCCTCGCCGAGGCCGTGAAGCTGGGCAAGGCGGCCCTGATGGGCGAATCGGAGGCCCGGGTCAAGGAGTTGATCGGCTCGAAGTAGATCAAGGCACAATCGAGGGCGGCATCATCACCAGGGGCTTGCGAGGCTCGCGGGCGATCATTTCGATGTAGCGCCACTCGGCGGTCTCTCGTAGCGCCAGACGCGTCGGCCAGGGCTGCATGAAGCTGGGATCGAAGAGGCCCGATCGCGGCAGCTCGAGCAGCTCGATCTCGTCGTCGGGGGCGATGCCAGCCGCCAGGGCGGCCGCGTCGATGGCGTCGTCGATCCCTCCGATCTCGTCCACCAGGCCCTTCTCTTTTGCCGTGCTCCCGAGCCAGACGCGGCCCTGCGCAACCGCCTCGACCGACTCCGGCTCCATCTCACGGCCGTCGGCCACCTTCTGCACGAAGCCCTCGTAAAGCGCCCTCATCGTCTCCTCGATGCGCGCGCGCTCGTCGGGTCGCAGCGGCCGCTCCGGAATGCGAACTCCCAAGAGCGGCAGTGCCAACCCGGTGCTCAGATCAGAGTGCTCCCCCCGCTGAACATGGTCGCTGGTCATGCCGAGGTGCTCGCCCAGCCCGTCGTTCCAGATCCAGCCCGCAATGACACCGATCGAGCCTGTAATCGTGTTCGGCGCAGCGAAGATCTTGTCTCCGTACATCGAAATCCAGTAGCCGCCAGACCCGGCGACACTTCCCATACTGACGATTACCGGCTTCTTCTCGGAACATTCCCGTAGGGCCTCCGCCACGAGATCAGAGGCGAGCGCGTCGCCTCCCGGCGAGTCGGCGCGGAAGACCACCGCTGCGATCTCGTCGTTTTCGGCGATCTCGAGCAGAGTCTTCTCGAGCCCACGCGCCTTGATGCCCGAGTCCATGGCGCAGACGCCGAGGCCGTAGACAATCGCCACGATCGGCCTCTCGCCCCAATCCCGGTCTTCGCGCTGTCGGGCAAGCAACGCTTCGGTGTCGAGTGTCTGGCGCTCTTCTCCCTCGAGCTCCTCGATCGTCTCATCCAGATCGTTCCAGCGAGCCACCGCATCGACGAGGCCGAGCTTCTGGGCGTCTTCGGGCAGGAAGAGGAGTTGATCGTCTACCCAAGCATCGAAGGTCGCCGCGTCTATCTCTCGCGACGCCGATACGTCGGCGCGGATCTGCTCGTAGAAACCGTCGTTCAGTGCCGTCCACTGCTCGCGGTCGGCTTCGGAAAAGCTGTCGCGAGCCAGCGTCTCCGCGGCCGATTTGTATTTGAAGAAGCGCAGCTCGTCGAAGCCGAGGCCCAGCTTCTCGAGGGTTCCTTTCAGGTAGGTGCGCCCGAGAGCCTGGCCCGGAAGCATGAGGCCACCTACCGGATCGATCACGACATGGTCGGCCACGCTCGCCAGGTGATACTCCACCATTCCGCCAGTCTCGATGAACACTACGACCCTCTTCTCGGCGTCACTCACCTCTTGGAGCTTGCGCCGGAGCTCCCAGGCCATCTCTCGAGAAAGCTCGATGCCGGCCAGTTTGATCGCAACACCGCCGATCTTCGGATCATCGATCGCGCGATCGAGGTTTGCTAGTGTCTCGACGAGCGTGGGTGAATCGTCGAAGAGCCGAAAGCGCCGATAGGCGATACGTTCGTCGAGCTCGAGGACGAGATAGTCGCTCCTCTTCTCGGTGAAGATGTCGAAGGGATTGTCGAGGCGATCTCCCCAACGGACTCCATATGTCGGCACCGAAGTGTTGTCGCCCCCGGGGGTGTCGATCGTCACCATCTGGCCGAAGAGGCCGGTGGCGCCGAGGTTCAGGCTGAGGCCGATGCCGTAGTCGCCAGATTCGGTGTACTTGCCACTGATTCGCAACCCAGCGATCGGCTCGATCGCCGCTCCCGCGGCATAGCTGAGCTCATCGTCCGCATCGGTCCGCAGCTCCGCATCGGCGAAAAGAAGCAGCCGCGGATCGCCCAGGGGGCGGATGCCGATGTCGAAGATCCCGACCTGCTCGTCGCTCTCGCGCCCGATCAGCCCGGCGATGCCGAGCGAAACATAGTCGTTCGGGCGTTGAACGGTGCCGAGAGTGAAAACGCTCTCCCGCAGACCCCCGGCGCCCTCGCCCGTGGACCAGCCGTAGCCGAAACCGAAGGCGCCGTCGTTGAGCGAGATCGAAAGCCGGTGGTCCTTGAGGCCGCCTTCGACGCCGGCAACGCCATAAAAGAGGGGGCCGACCGTCGAGAAGATCCCCCAATGCGATGCCGCCGCGCCATCGGGACCGGGCGACCAGAGATAGCGCGAATCGAAGCGACCGTCGGCGCCCGCGACGGCGGGATTGAAATACGCTCCGATCGAGGATTCGTCGGTGCTGGGGCTGGTGGCCAGAAAATCGAGGGACGAGTAGTAGGAAGGGATCGTCTGGGCGCTTGCCGGTAGGGCGAGCACGGCTATCGCCCCGATCGGGGCGAGGAATCGGCGCATGGGGAACTCCTCTTTGCGATGCGCTTCCCATACGGCGGGCCGGCGAAGATCGGTTTCAGGTGCCCGGCCCGTGTGGACTATTTCTTCAGAGTCTCTCGCACACTGTGCAGCTTCTGGCGGGCATCGGCGACATATCCGGAGAGGTTCAGCCGGTGGTTGGCTAGCACGCCGTCGGCGTTCCCCTCGGTCACGACGCAGGGCTCGAGAGAGGCGCCGCGCTCCAAAGAGAGCAACGCCTGGTCGTTCAGATCGATCAGGCTTCGCGTCGCGAGCTCCTCGCGGAAGTCGATCTCGATCGCGCGGCCCATGCGCGCGATCGCATCGGCCACACCCGCCGCGTAGTAGAAGTAGTTGTCGGCCTTGAAGGTCGAAACACGGGAGCCATCAGGCTCGTGCCGGCGCACAAGCGTCGAGTGGCAAGAGCCGAGCACATCCTTGTAATAGCCCAGCAGGTCGTAGAGGTTGTTCGAGCGCGCCTGAAAGAGCGAAGCGTCGTCGGAGAGCCCCTCGGCGTAGTCCCGAATCGCGGCCACCCCTTCGCGGTACTTCTTCTCGGCCGAGGGGAGCATGTAACGGGTCGCGTCATTGAAGAAGGCTGACTCGGCCTTCTCGATCCTCGCATCGAAGGCGCTCGAATCGTCGACGCGCGCAATCCGCGTCTTGAGGATGCGGCAGGTTTGGCGAACGACCTCGAGCTTGCCGAGCTGCTTGTTGTTCACATTGTCGGTCCACCACCCGGCACCGATCAGAAAGAGGTCGTTGGGGCGCCAACCGAGCCCCGAGTGGAGCTCCTCGTCGAGAATGTCCGCCAGGGTCGCGGCGAAGGCGCTCCCAACCACCCGGTCACCGACCGCCGGCATCTGCGCCAGCAGCACGTCGTCGTCGTCATCCCCCTCACCTCGGCCGACGGGGATGACTTCAGGCGTCTCTTCATCGGTCATGGACGGGGCGGGCGCACCATCGCCCGGCGCGGAGGTGTCGGATGAGCAGGCGGCGAAGAGGGTCGTCAGCACGATGGAGATCGCCGATATGCCCAGGAGCTGCTTCATTGTGGTCACCAAGATTCGAGCGGAAGCGACTGCGGGTAGGGAAGAGCGTGAGTTTAGAGGGTCGGCGCGTCGATGGCCTCCGCTTTCTTTGGCTGGGTCGGTGGTTTCGACGTGTTCCTCGGGGGGTCGGATTCGCGGCGCCGAGGTCATTCCGTCTACACGAGTCTGTTCTCCTAGTCGCCGACCGGCCGCAGCCGACCCAGAGGATCGATCTGTACCTTCTCGATGCGTGTTGCGGCCCAGTCCCCGCGCGAGCGTCGCGCAGTCGAACATCGAGGTTCCATCCCAGTTCATGAGACCCGGTGAGCGTCTGCACTACGCAAGGCACCGGCTCCTCCCACCCCTGCGGCCGCACCAGCACCGTTTCCTTCCGGCAAAGACTGGGGCGCGCCAGGCAGGCCGGCGGCTCGAGCAAAAAGGGCGTCGCGTTCGGCCCAAGCGGAGCGGTGGGGCATGCCTGGCGTCGGAATCACGGAGATCGGCGGATCAATGCTCGGTCCCCCCCCTCTCTTCGACTTCGGAAGTCGAAGCGCCGGCCGGCCACCCGCTGGCATTCCCCGGCCGTCCCCTCTATATTCCGACAAGGCTCTTCCGCCGGACGCGAAGGGCCGCCACCATCGACGAACCTCGACTGGAGTGCCCCGTGGCCTCAGGCTTGACCTCATTCATCCGCAAGATCCGCTTTGGGGATCCCGTGATCATCGTCTCCGGGTTGCCGCGATCCGGCACGTCGATGTGCATGAAGATGCTCGACGCGGCCGAGATCCCGATCTTGCAAGACGGAATCCGCGAGGCCGACGAGGACAATCCGAAGGGGTACTACGAGTACGAGAAGGTGAAGGACCTCGACAAAGGTGGCGACAACAGTTGGATCTCAGAGGCGCGCGGCAAGGTGGTCAAGATCATCTCGTTTCTGCTGCCGCACCTACCCCCCGGGAACAACTATAAAATTGTCTTCATGGGCAGGAATATCGACGAGATCCTCGCGTCGCAGAACAAGATGTTGGTGCGACGGGGCGAGCCGACCGATACGACGGCCGACGAGAACATGAAGAAGCTCTATTCCGACCACCTGATCAAGGTGAAGTCGATGCTCCGCTATCGCGACGAGATGGACTCGATCGTGATCCAGTACAACGATGTGCTGAACGATCCGCGCCCGCAGGCTGAACGGATGAACGAGTTTCTCGGCGGTCGGTACGACGTGGAACGTATGCTCTCGGTGATCGACACGAGCCTCTATCGGAATCGGGCTTCGTAGGGGCGACTATTCCGCCGGAGCGAGCGTCGAGTAGAACGAGAGGTAGTCTTCGTTCACCCCGTCGTTGATCACCGCCGCCGGCGTGATCTGGAAGCCGTAGATTAGCGGCACCTCGAACGCGTCGAGCGTCAGGAAGATCAGAGGCACGATCTGCCTGAGCAAGAAGGGGAGCACCATCTCGACCACCGGATCGTTGAGGTCGACCAAGGGCTCGTCTTCGATCACGATCGTCGAGTTGAATAGGTCCGACATGAGCAGCTTGAGCAGGCCGTCCGGGCGGATCCTCACGAGGAAGTCGGCGTCGGCGGTCGCGGCAACCACCAACGCTTTCGTCGGCGTTCCGTCGATGTCGACCCAGAGCGTGAACTCGGTCTCTTGCAGAAACATCTCGAGCTGCCCGACGAGGATTCCGGTGGTCTCACCTATGACGGTGTAGGGGGCGGCGCGGGGGACCACCGTCACACCGGTCGCTGCGTCGGGAGCGATGGCATAGAGCTCGGGGAAGAAGAGCTGCAAGTCGGTTGTCGTGAAATGCCATGGAACACCGTAGGTTTCCTCGGAGTTCTCGTCCAAGACAAAGCAGAAGGCGCCGGAATCGAAGCCTGAGTACAGGAATTCGTTCAGCGCGTCGTCGGAAATAGAAATGGCGAAATCGTAGGGGTCGCTCGTTCCCGGAATAGTGGCGCCGAACGCGGGAGGAGTGTTGGGCGTGTAGAGAAAGTCGTCGACGCGGGGACCACAAGGCGCGGTCTGGGAATAGATGCGACCCTCTTCCGACATCGTCACGCCAGAGGCGTTCTCGACGATCGCGTCGGGGTGGAGCTCCATTCCGAAAGGTACGTCGAAAACCGAAAAATTCGTATCGAGCTCCAGCTCCAAGAAGAACTCATCAATGTTCTCGGGGACGTCGACCCAAAGCGCCTCTTCGACCATCAACTCGAGCTCGTCCTCTAGTGTCTCTTGAAGGATGTCGGCGATGATATCGATGATGAAGCACCAGTATTCGGTGTCGTACTGATACCCCTCGACCGAGGCGTTGACCCAGTTCATTGTGGTCTTGGCGTGGCCCCCCACGACATCGGTCGATCCCTGGCCCTCGGCGACGACCCGGTCGATGGTGATCACCGATACGCAATCGTAGTAGTCCAGGCAAAGCGCACCCTTTCCGTCCAAGACGAACCACATCTCGAGGTTGTTGATCTCGAAGCGGGCGAAAACCGAATTGGCGCGGCTGTCGATCGTGAGGCTCGGTTGATCGAAGGTCACCCAATCGACGTGGTCGATGTAGGCGGTGTAGGCGATCCAGCAACCTTCGTCGAAGATTTCGAGGTTGTTGATCGAGAGGATCTCCGCTTCGAGCTCGTCGCCCAGGATCGGCTCGAGCTCGTCGGCGGCTAGTTGAAGAGCCGAGTCTTGAACGCGGGCCACCATGCCCGAGGGCACCCACGATCCGCGCGGCAAGGTGTCGGCGAACGCCTGTGTCGCTGCGAAGGAGAGCGGAAGCGCGATCGAGAGGAAGGGCAGGGATAGGAATGGGCGATGCATGTGGAGACTCCCGTAACGTGGAACAAGATTTCAGGATAAGGGCTATCCGCTTTAC
>CAZFNT010000215.1:0-6889 GCA_964520315.1 uncultured Gemmatimonadota bacterium | reverse complement strand
CGCGGCGCGCCCCACAGCGGCCGAGCCGATCGGCCCAATGCCAATCCTCTCCAACTTCGCCCGTCGGCCGGTCTTCCGGATGCCCCTCCACGTCACAACCCCGCGGCGGCAGCCCGGGCCGAAATTGGTTTTCGCGGCGAATCGGCGGATTCGGCGACCCTTAGGGTCCACTCTACCCTGCAAGTACTCGAGACACTCGTTCGCCTCCAGCGGATCCCAGAAGTTGTTGGGCTCCACCATAGTCGTCGGCGGGAGGGCGATTCGGGAAGAAGAAGAGGCAAACAGAAGTGCACTTTCACTCGACCGCTGTCCATAGTATGGGAGCGCAACGCTCCGCCGGAAGAAGCCCACAGGCCGGGGCGCGTCGACGATGCGCAACGACGGGGCATGCGTGGCTTCCTCACACGGAACCGGATCGCAGTGCGTCCCCCAAAGGTGTTTTCATCGCGTTGATGAGGCTTCAACCGTACTGGCCGAGCGGCTCCCGCCCGCAGTAGAGTCTCGCGATGTTCCCCAGAATCGCCCTCGTCCTGGTGACCTTGCTCGGACCCCGCGCAGCCGCCCTCACGCTCGCCGATGCCCTCGCCGAAGCGCGCCGTTCCGACGCGGCCCTGGCGGCGTCGAGGTCCGATGAAGATGCCGCCCGCGATGCCCTGAAGAGCGCCTGGAGCACCTGGCTGCCGGCGCTGAGGCTCCAGCAACGCTTCACACGCCTCGACGCGGCGACGGTCGGTCGCGCGAACGCCTTTCTCGACTTCGTTCCGGCGACTCCGGTTCCCGGCGATTCGCTTCCGCCTCCCACTGAGCCGCAGGGTGGCACGCTCGACTACGAAGAGCTGCGGGTGTTTCGGGATAGCCATCGGACCGAGCTGGAGCTTTCTTGGCCGGTGATCACGGGTGGGGCGCGTCTGGGCGCGATCCGGATGGCGGGTGGGGCGCGGGATCTTTCGATCGAGAGGGAGCGGCTCGAGGCGCGCCGGGCCGAGCTGGAGACCCGCACCGCTTTCCTTTCGGCGCTCCGGGCGCGGCAGACGATCGAGGTGTTGCAGGCGAATGTGGGGCGCGTCGATGCCTATCTTCGGGCCGCCCGGGGCCGCCGGCGGGCGGGGAAGGCGACCGAGCTCGATGTGCTGCGTTGGGAGGTCGGGGCCGAAGAGGCGCGGGCCGATCTGGCCGAGGCGCGGGCGGGGCTGGCGGCGGCACGCGCGACTCTGGAGCGGCTCCTGGGGCGCTCGCTCGATCTCGAAGAGGCGATCGAGCCCTTGGTCGAGACGCGCGATCTTCCCGAGCTCGTCGCGATCGAGAGGGTGCTCGACGATACAGCGGCCGGCGCGCCGCGGAGCTGGAGCGACGTGCTCGAATCGGATGCGCCCGCGGTCCGTGGCGCCGAGGCTGCCCGCCGGATCGCTTCGGGGGCGGTGCGCGTCGCAACGGCGCCCCTCTTGCCTTCGTTCGCGCTCGGCGCAAGCTACGGTTGGCAGTCGAACGAGACGCTCGGGCTCGACGGCTATCGCGAGTGGAACGCTTCCGCAATTCTGTCGCTTCCTCTGCTGCCACTCGCCACCGGCTACTTCGATCGCGCCGAGGCCCGTGCCCGTGTGGCGGCCGAGGGGTATCGTGTGGAGCAGGCGCGTCGTTCGACTCGCGAAGAGCTACTGAGCCGCACTGCGTGGCTCCGGGCCGCCGCGATCCGACGCGACCACGCCGGCAAAGGGATCGAAGCGGCGCGCATGAGTCTCGCCGCCGCCGAGCGGGGGAGCGCGCGGGGAGTCGTGTCGCGCCTCGAGCTCGAAGACGCCCGCGTGGCCCTGCTCGAGACGGAGCTCGGTGAGATCTCGGCGCGAACCAACTACCATATCGAGGCCGCCGGTCTCGGCTTTCTGTTGGGGTACTCGGCTCTGAGCCGCGCGGTTGTCACGCAGTCCGATCGTCCCGAGGAGGGATCATGAGGTCTTATTGGATCGCAATTGTGTTGGCACCGATTCTGGCGAGCTGCGGCAGCGACACCGGCGCAGCTCCCCCCGCGGAAGCGGGCGGCGAATCGATGCCTACGCCAACATCGGTCGAGATCGAGCGCATCGTGCCACGATCCGCCAACGCCCTGATCCGCGCGACCGGAACCGTCGAAGCCGACCGCGATGTGTGGCTATCTTCGGAAGTCGGGGGACGGATCGTATGGCGGCTGCCCGACGAGGGCGCGGCGGTTGTCGCCGATGATCCGATCGTGCGTTTCGATCCGGAGCCGGCTGAAATCGGCCTGGCGCGGGCAGAGGCGGGGCACGAGGCGGCGTTGGCGGCGGCGGAGCACGCGGAGCGCGAGTGGACGCGCGTGCGGGACCTCCATGCCGCCGGAGACCTCACCGATTCCGAGCGCGATGGGGCGGAGCTGGCGCAGCGCTCGGCGCTCGCCGCCATGCGCGACGCCGCCGCCGGCCTGCGCGCGGCGGAGCGGGCGTTGCGGGAGACCGTCGTCGACGCACCCTGGAATGGAATGGTGGCTGCGATTCTCGCGGATGTCGGCGCGAGCATCGCCCCGGGGCAACCGATCGCCCGCCTCATATCCAGCGACACTCCGCGCACCGTGATCGGCCTCCCCGCCGCTGAAATCGTCGCCATCGCGGTGGGTGAGAGCGCGCGGGTGTCGCTCGTCGGTCTCTCGGGGCGCGCCTGGACGGGAATCGTTCGCTCGCTCGGCGCCGCTCCCGATCCCGCTACGCGCACCTATCGTGTCGAAATCGCGCTTCCCTCCGCGACCGCCCCCCGCGTCGGAATGGCGGTTCAGGTCGAGCTCGTGCGGGAGCACCTGGACGGCGTCGTGATGATTCCGCAGTCCGCGGTGGTCGTGCGGCGAGGCAGCGATCTCGCCTTCCTGGAGCGGGAGGGGAGCGCGGAGCGCCGCCTGCTGGCGCTCGGGGAGCGGATCGACGATCGCGTACGCGTTCTTGACGGAATCGAAATCGACGATCGACTCATCGTCGTCGGCCACGAGCGTCTCGCGGACGGAGAAGCGGTCGAAGTGCGGGCGGAACGATAAGAATGGGCTTTTTCCGTCGCGTCATCGAAAACACTGTTCTCACGAACATGCTGGCGTTGATCGTCTTGATCATGGGGGCGCTAGCGTTCATGCGCATGCCCCGAGAGGCCTATCCCAACATCAGCTTCAATTGGGTCTACATCTTCGCGCTCTATCCCGGTGCAACGCCGGAGGAGATCGAGCGCAAGGTCGTTCGCGAGATCGAAGAGGCTATCGAGGGGATCGAGGGGATCAGCACGATCACATCGCTGGCGACCGAGAATGCCGGCCAAGTATCGCTTCGCTTCGAAACGATGTCTCGTGACGATTACAAGCGTCGCTTGCAAGATGTGCAGCGAGAGATCGACTCGATTCGGGATCGACTCCCCGGCGGCGTAGAAGAGATCGACTATTTCGATCTCGACACCTCGACCTTCGAGCCGCTGGTGCATATTTCGCTCTCGGGTGACTATCCGGAGGGGCAGCTCAAACGTTGGGTAGACGACCTGCGCGAAGAGATCCTCGATGTCGACGGGATCTCCGACGCATCGCTGATCGGCACCCGCGATCGCCAGGTTTTCGTCGATGTCGACGCCGCCGCGCTGCGAGCGACCGGACTTCCACTATCGGCCGTGGTCGATGCACTCCGTGCCCACAACCTCGATTTGCCGGCCGGCAACTATCCGATCGGCGATATCGAGTTCATGGTCAAGACAAAGGGGGAGGTGGACTCCGCCGCCGAGATCGAAGAGGTCATCTTGCGGCCCTCGGCGACCGGCGGCCATCTGCGAATCCGCGACGTGGCCGCCGTGCGCGCCGGATTCGAAGATGCCATCACACATTCGAGAGTCGACGGCAAGCCGGCTTTCGCCCTTTTCGTGACCAGAAGAGCCTCGGCCAACACTCTCGATCTCCTCGACCGGGTCCGAAAAGTTTCGGAAGGTTTTGAGGAGCGTCTTCCCGGCGACGTCGAGGTGCGGCTGAGCGGGGATTCTACCCTGGGGATCCGCGATATACTGAGCACTCTCTATCGCAACGCGGGATTCGGTCTCATCCTCGTCATCATCACCCTGCTTCTTTTTCTTGAATCGAGGAACGCCCTCTTTGCTGCGATCGGGATCGCCGTCAGCTTCATGGGCACCTTCCTCTTTCTCGATCTCGCCGGTGAAACCCTGAACGGGAACTCCCTCTTCGGTTTGGTGCTGGTGCTCGGCATGATCGTCGATGACGCGATCGTCATAATCGAAAACGTATTTCGACACGTCCAACAGGGCGCTTCGCCGCGTCGAGCGGTGGTCAGCGGCATGTCGGAAGTCGCGATGCCCGTGGTCAGTTCGTCGGCGACGACAATCGCGGGTTTTCTGCCCCTGATGCTGCTCCCGGGGATCATCGGTGAGTTCCTGAAGGTCGTGCCTTTGGTGGTTTCGGTTGCCCTCGCCGTCTCCCTTTTCGAGGCGCTGATCGTGCTGCCCGCGCACGTCGCCGATTGGGGGCGAAGGGTCGCGTCGGACGATCGCCCGCCTCTGGGCAGCCGCCTGCTCGATCGCGTCCGTCCGGCTTACACACGAGCACTCGCGATCAGCTTCGACCACAGGATCATCGTCGGCGCCTTCGCAACGATACTGCCGATGCTCTCGATCCTCGTCATCGGCATGAAGCTGGCCGACGCCGATCTCTTTGCGGGCGAAGAGCGCGGCCAGTTCTTCATCCAGGTCTGGGCCCCCGAGGGGACGACACTCGAAGCGATGGACAGGAAGATGCGTCGCTTCGAGAAGATCGTTCTCGATTCGGTTCCGCCAGAGGAGCGAAACGCTGTTCTCACTACAGCCGGTCTCGTGCGCACCGAAACCGACTGGATCTGGAGCTCCGCGGTCGGCGAGGTGTTCGTAGATCTGATCCCGCGCAAGGAACGCACCCGCACGACGAGCGAGATCGCGGACGCGATCCGCGCCGAGATCGCCTCGGTGAGCGGCCTTCAGGCCGTGAAGATCTGGGAGGTGACCGACGGCCCGCCCGCGGGTTCGCCTATCGAATTCAAGATCAAAGGGCCCTATCTCGACGACCTCGAAGTCCTCGCCGCCCGCTTCCAGCAGGAGCTGAGCGCGCTGCCCGGTGTAGTCGACGTGGATCACAACCTGAAGCCGGGCAAACAGGTGCTCGAAATCCGCCTGCGGCCCGACGTCGCCGGAATGGTGGCGCTCGACAACGCCGGGCTCGCTACCTTCGTTCGAACCGCCCTCGACGGCGAGACGGCGACCAGCTACCTCGACGGCGACGAGAAGATCGATGTTGTCGTGCGTTTCGACGAGAAGTTTCGGCGCGACGTGACCGATATACTGTCGCTTCTGGTGCCCACGAGACTTGGGGGGGACGTGCCGCTGCGCGATATCGCTGACGTGCGGGTGGCCGAGGGACTCAGCGCGGTTCCGCGCTTCGATGGAGAGCGCGCGGTGACGATCAGCGGCAATCTGGCAGAAGGGGGAATGTCGGGAGGCGACGTTTCTCGATGGGTGGAGAATCGCTTCGAAGAGCTCTCATCCAGTTTCCCCGGATACCGCATCGATTTCGGGGGCGAGATGAAGGAGTTCGAGGAAGCACTCAGCGGCATCGGCCGGCTCGGACTCCTGGGCCTCCTGCTCATTTACATGATCCTTGGTGCGCAATTCCGCTCCTTCGTGCAACCACTGATCATCCTATACACGATTCCGATCGGTCTCGCCGGGGCGGCGCTGAGTTTGACGGTGAGCGGTAACGCGCTTACGATCACAACGTTGTACGGGTTCGTGGCTCTCGCCGGAGTCGTCGTCAACGATTCCCTCGTTTTGATCGAGTTCATAAATATGGCACGAGAGAAGGGAATGGCGCTACGCGACGCCGTTCTCGACGCCGGCCGTACCCGCCTGCGCCCGATCTGTCTCACCACACTGACGACAGTATTCGGCCTGATGCCGATGATGTTGGGAATCGGTGGTCATTCCCCGGTCTGGGGACCGCTGGCGCGCACGATCGTTTGGGGGTTGATCGTGGCGACAGGTTTGACGTTGGTGGTCATTCCATGCCTGTACAGCCTCGTGGATGATGTGGCGAGAAAGCTGCATGTGGGGCGGTTCCATGGGAGCGAGCGTGAGCGGCTGCCCGCGAATCCATGAGGTGGCTAGAAGCCCATGAACATCTTTATCCTGAGCACCGGAAGATGCGGCTCGACAACATTCATCGAAGCCTGCCGCCACATCACCAACTACACATGTGCACATGAATCGAGAACCGGCCTGCTCGGTGAGGATCGTCTCGATTACCCAGAGAACCACATCGAGGCCGACAATCGCCTCTCTTGGCTCTTGGGTCGACTCGAGACAGCGTTCGGGGACGATGCCTTCTACGTGCATTTGAGAAGAGAGGAGAGCGATGTCGCCCGCAGCTTCGTCCGGCGCTATAGGCGGGGAATCATCAAGGCATACAGAGGCGACGGCATTTTGAGGAAGCTGCCGGAAGAGAGCGATCCTCTGACAGTCGCACTGGACTACTGCCATACCGTCAACAGCAATATCGAGCACTTTGTCAAGGAGAAGACTCGACAGATCGTGGTCGATCTCGGGAATGTCGACAACGATTTCACATCATTCTGGAAAGCCATTAGCGCCGAAGGCGAGCTGGACGCGGCTTTGAAGGTGTTCGAGACGCGGCACAATGCTTCTCCGCAACGAGCTGCTCGGGCCACGGCGCTCAGGAGATTGTTTCTCAAGCTGAAGGGCGGGGCCTGATCCGTCGGTCGGGCTTGACGCGAAACTCGTGTAGCACGATTACTGTGGAAATGAGGGTGATCAGCGATGGGGGACAGTACGCCGATAGATGGAGCGTTCACGAGCGAGACTGGCC
>CAZFNT010000214.1:0-6900 GCA_964520315.1 uncultured Gemmatimonadota bacterium | reverse complement strand
GGGGTGGGGGGGTTATGGCGTGCTGGCCGTGGGCGCGCCCAGGCGCTTATAAATAGTGTACTGGCCTCGCACGTCTGCAATGAAACCGTATTGCTTCATCGCCGCGTTCACAGCATCGCTGCAACCGGCTACGAAGCAATCATGTATCTCGATCACGAGTGCATCTACCAGCTCTAGCCAGTCGAGCGAGCCGCCGGAAAACACCTCGCGCTCGGCACCTTCGATGTCGAGCTTCAGTAAGTTGATTCGGCGTCCCCCAGCCTTCTCGATCAGATCCGCCATTGTGATCCCGGCGACGGAGCGTTTCGTTGTCGTCGGAACCTCAGACACGCTGAAAGCCCAGCTCCAATCGTCGGGGTTCTTGATCTCCACGTGCGCTCGGGATTTCCAGATCGCGCCTTGCACCAACCGTACATTCCGATAGGGGTCGAGGTTCTTGCGGAAGAGGCGAGCGTTTTCCTCGTCCGGTTCGACCGCGATGATCTCAGCCTGCGGAAACCGGTTGGCAAAGAGCAGAGTTGTGAAGCCAGCATATGCTCCACCATCGACGATAACAACCGGGTCGCTATCGAGTGGCACATCCGATTCCCGTTTCCCGAATGTCTGCCAGAGCACGAAAATATCGGAGCCGGAATTTCGGCAGAAAACGGGAGTCGCGATTCCGGGTATGCGAAGCTCGATGATCGCCTCGCGCCGTAGCGACGCAAGGGCGAAATGCATCGCGTAGCGCACGCCCAGGAGCCGAATGAGCCGGACGATGCGTATAGGGATTCTAACTGTGCTGGCGGCGAGTCCGTTCATTCGCGAAGCTCCAAAGCGCTCTCAATCGAGCGTGGGCAGACGCGGCACCGTAGCAGATTCCGCCGCGCATGCGCCTGCCCCTTTTCGGCACCCGCTCCCAGGGCCTTCGGCGTGACCCAACGCGGTCAGCCTTTGCCCGTTCTCGAGAACACTTCCATGGTCAGTCGAGCCAAGACCAATTCCCCGGACCGCCGTAGGCCCCGACGTCGGATCGCGGGCTGTTTAGGTAGTACCCCGGCCAGCGCGGATGCCAGTCGGACAGAGCATCTTCGATCAGAGGATCGCCGGCATCAACGCAGGGGGAATTGGGGTCGAGCAAGTAATCGAATCGGCCCACCGTTGTGAAGACCGGGTCGACGTCGAGGTTGCCCGAGCCGGGCCACCCACCCGCGATATTTGAATATGTGGCGTTGACATCAGCTGGGTATTCAACGTCGATCGCAACACTCCCGTTGTTCCAGACGATCGTGTTGAGCAATGTCGCGGAGGAACTGGTGACCGACGTGAGTCCAGTCATTGAGCTGTTCGTGATCACACAGTTGTTGAGCGTTGCTGACGACTCGTTATCGAGCACGATGCCGTGCCCACTGTTTTCGTCCACAATGCAATTCTCGAACAGATAGTCGGAGAACGAGCAATCAACTCCTCCGGCGCGATACACGTGGGCGGTGTTGTTTCTCAGAATGCAGTTGCTGACCGTGACCTTGCTGTACGTCGACGACATCGCGCCGCCGTAGGTCAGGTCTGCGAGGCTCGTATCGACGAGGAAGTTGTCCTCCATGACCGTATTCTCGAACGTTGGCGAGCTCTCCCAGCTCGTTGTGGCGCCGCCTGCCGCGGGATTTCCCGACACGGAGTTCGCGCGGATCTTGCAGCCGTGAATGGTCGGTGATGCGCCTTCGTGGCAGTAGATACCTCCCCCCCCGCCCCCAGCCGCCGTCGACGTGGTTGTCCGAGATGATGCAGGAGCGAATCATCGGACTGACCGGTCCCGCGCAGTAGATGCCCCCGCCACCAAAGCCAGGTCCATCGTCTCCATCGTAGGCCGTGCCGGATCCTCCTGAGAGCCGTAGCCCCTGAACGATAGTGTTCGGGCCTTCTTCCGAGGCGAAGGTCACGACGCTCCCCGTGCCATTGGCGTCGACCACCGTAGAAGCGACGATCGCATGATCAAGCGGATCGGTGCTGGTCACGACGATCGCTTTCCCCCGAAGATCGATGGACTCGAGGTAGTGACCGGGGTGAACGATAACCCAGTCTCCCGGCTCGGCGGCGTCGATGGCCTCCTGGATGGTGCTGTACTCCCTGGGAACGTGGTGGTCAGCTCCGAAAGCTGTAACACAGGATAGAGCAACGAGATACAGGAGTAATGTCTGCGACTTCATGAGATGCTCCTTCTCTTGGTCGGTTCGTTAGCCTCCTCGAACGACACAAGGCTAACACACGCCACCGGCGCGCGAGCTGCGTCTTGCCGGATGAAATGGTCTGAGCGACACCATGCTATCTTCCCCACTCCCCCCCCCACCGGAGCCTCGCCGTGATCTCGAAAAAGCTGCGCCCCTTCGGCACGTCGATCTTTGCTGAGATGACCCGGCTTGCGAGTGAGCATGGGGCGATCAATCTCTCGCAGGGCTTTCCCGATTTCGAGGGGCCGGGCGATATCATCGAGGCGGCTCTGGCGGCGATGCGCTCGGGCGAGAATCAGTATGCTCGGTCTCAGGGGCGGCCGGAGTTGGTTCGGGCAGTGGCGGCGCATCAGGAGCGGCACTACGGGTTGTGCTACGACCCGATGGATGAGGTGGTCGTGTTTTCGGGGGCGACCGAGGCGATCGCTTCGACGATTCTCGGTCTGCTGGATCCGGGCGACGAGGTGATCACTTTCGAGCCTTTCTACGACGGCTATCCTGCCTGTGTCGCCATGGCTGGTGGGGCGACCCGCTTCTGCACCCTCCGCTTTCCCGATTTCTCTTTCGATCCCGACGAGCTCGCATCCCTGTTCACGCCACGCACTCGACTCCTGATCCTCAATACACCGCACAACCCGACCGGAAAGGTGTTTCGAAGAGAGGAGCTCGAGCTCATCGCTTCGCTCTGCCGCGAGCGCGATGTCTGCGTGCTCTCGGACGAGGTGTACGAGCATCTGGTCTTCGATGGGGCAAAGCACATTCCGATTGCGACTCTTCCCGGCATGAAGGAACGCACGCTGACGATATCGAGCACCGGCAAGACCTTTTCGTTCACGGGATGGAAGATCGGCTGGGCGACGGGGCCGAGCGGGCTGGTCGCCGCAGCACAGGCGGCGCATCAGTTCGTCACTTTCGCTGTGGCGACACCTTTTCAGCTCGCGATGGCGCAAGCACTCGATCGGCACAGGGAAGAGTATTTCGACGCATTCACGCGCGACTATGCGGAGCGCCGGGATTTCCTCTGCGACGCGCTGGCGGCGGCGGGGCTCAGGCCCGCGCTTCCCGAAGGCACCTATTTCATCATCGCGGACTTCACCGAGCATTTCGACGGGGATGACCGCGCGTTCGCCCGTTGGTTGGTCGAGGAGCACCGAATCGCCACGGTGCCATGCGGCGCTTTTTATCAGGCCGACCGCGCCGAAGGCTCACGACTTGTTCGATTCGCCTTCTGCAAGAAGATGGAGACCCTGCGCCTGGCGGCCGAGCGGCTGCGCGCGATCGCATCATGAAGGTGGCCGGGCTTCAGCTCGATCTGGCGTGGGAAGACCCGAGTGAGAACTTCGTTCGCGCGGAAGAGAAGGCGAAGCGGGCCGCATCGGACGGCGCGCGGCTGATCGTGCTGCCGGAGATGTTCGCGACGGGGTTCACTATGAATGCAGCGAAGGTCGCGGTCCATGCGGACGAGACCTTGCGCTTCATGGCCGCGCTGGCGAAGTCCACGGGCGCGTGGATCCTCGGCGGATTCGTCGAGCCGCACGAGCCAAGACCGCTGAACGCTTGCGTGCTGTTCGATCCATGCGGTGCGGAACTGCTGCGCTACCACAAGATCCACCCCTTCACCCTGGCCCGCGAGGAGCGACACTACTGCGCGGGCGAGATGATCCATGGTGAGACCGTGGAGGGCGTGCGGATAACACCCTTCATCTGCTACGACCTGCGCTTCCCTGAGATCTTTCGGGCGGCCGCAGACGACACCGACCTGTTTGTAGTGATCGCAAACTGGCCCGAGAAGCGTCGCGACGCGTGGAAGACATTGCTGCGCGCCCGGGCGATCGAAGCCCAGTGCTTCGTGTTGGGTGTGAACCGTGTCGGTTTCGGCGGCGGCCTGCCGCATCAGGGGGACTCGGCTCTGCTGGATCCCTTCGGCAACGCCCTGGCCGAGGCCGAGGGGGAGCCCGCGATTGTTGCCGGTGAGGTGGACGCCTCGGAAGTGGCCGAGATGCGATCGAAGTTCACTTTTCTCGTTGATCGTCGGGTGGAGCTGTACCGGCGGCTTGCTCGATGAGGCCTTCGAACTCCCTTGGTCGGCCGGGATCGTCGAGAGCTTCGGCCAACTCCCGGGCCAGGTTCTTGACGCGCGAGAGTTCGATCCGCGCGGTGGGCAGGCGCGACCTGGATCGGCCGACCGCCGTGGCGGCTTCTTGGCCCGCGATCATTTGGACCGAACTGGGTTCCGGCTCTAGCCGGAATCCACGCCCGCGCGACGGTCCGATCCGCGGGTACCTGCCCCATTCTAAACAGAGCAGGATTGACTTCACCGTGCGATCAGGGACCGCTGAATCCGCCCCGCAGCAAAAAGGCCGCGACCTTCTCGGCGGTGGATGACCGCGCCATGATGAAGGTGTGGTTTTCGTTTACGACCAGCAACTCCTTCATGCCCTCGACGCGCGCTCTTTCAACCGACACTTTTCCGTCGTTCGCGCCGGAGAATGCGCGGGACATGAGCGGATTGATGCTTCCTTGACCCGCGATTACGCCGAGCTCGAAGTCGACCGGGCCGAGGGCCAGGGGAAGGCTCGATCGATCGGTGCCGAGCTGGAGTCCGGCTGGGCCGTTGATCCACCGGAAGGGTGGAAAGTGTCGCAGGTGGTCGACGAGCTCGCTGCCACGGTTGGGCGGGGCCAGCATGACGACGCGCCCGAGACGGGCTTCTTCTTCATCGGGAGCCGCGGCGAAACGGTGTCGCTGGAGGAGGGCGCGCAGGACGATTCCGCCCATGGAGTGGGTGACGAAATGGATCGGTATGGCGGTCGGCGGATTGGGCTCGGCGGAGCGATCGCTGAGAGAGAATCCTCGGCGTTCGAGCGAGGCGGCTACGAGCTCGGCCAGCTTCTCGATTCGGTGCCGGCGGGAGGGGTAGCCCAGGTTGAGAACCCGGAAGCCCGCTCGCCGCAGGTGCCACGCGGGCGGCCACATGGAGTGGCGGGTGCGGCCCAGCCCGTGGAGCAGGATGACGTACTCTTGTCGGGGTTTGGCGGGGGCGTCGTTGCCACGGTACTCTGCGCTCATCGACTCGTCATGCCCATCGCTCCCCCTCTCGGAACCACGCCGTGAGCACACCGCCCAACCCCCGCAGCTTGACCTCGCTCCTCGGAAACAGCCAACGGCTCGATGGGGGCAGCATGTTCGGCAATGCCCCGAAGGCCCTCTGGAGCCGCTGGATCGCGCCGGATGAGCTGAATCGGATCCCGCTGGCCTGCCGCGCCCTGCTCGTGCGGGAGCCGGATGGGCGGCATCTTCTCTTCGAGACCGGCATCGGGGCCTTCTTCGAGCCGAAGCTGAAGGAGCGCTTCGGCGTCGTCGAGCCGGGGCACGTGCTTCTCTCTTCGCTCGCTTCGGCCGGGCTCAGCGACCGGGAGATCGATGTGGTCGTGCTCTCGCATTTGCACTTCGACCATGCGGGTGGTTTGCTCGCAGAGCATGCGGAGGGACAGGAGCCGAGGCTCCTCTTTCCAGAAGCGCGCTTCGTGGTCGGCGAGGCGGCGTGGGAGCGGGCGAGGCGGCCCCATCGACGCGATCGGGCCTCGTTCATTCCTGCGCTGAACGACCTTCTGGAGCGGAGCGGTCGGCTCGAGCTCGCCGCGGGCGATGACGCGCCGCGCCTGCTCGGGCCGGGCTACCGATTCCGTCGGAGCGACGGCCATACGCCAGGGCTTTTGCTCACCGAGATCGAGATGCCGCAGGGTCCCGTGGTGTTCGCCGGCGATCTGATTCCGGGGGCACCGTGGGTGCATTTGCCGATCACGATGGGCTACGACCGATTCCCAGAGCTCTTGATCGAGGAGAAAGAGGCCATGCTCGCCGACCTGGTGACGAGGCAGGGCCGGCTCTTCTTCACTCATGACACAGATGTGGCTCTGGCCGGGGTGGTGCGCGACGAGTCGGGGAGGTACCGGGCGACGGGAGGCTGCGGTCTGGCGCAGCTCCTCACGCGTTGATCGATGCCGCCATTCATCCCTCACTCCCCATATTCTTTAATCGCTCGATTCGCTCCGGCTGGTTCTGGGTGAGCCACTCGTCTTTGGAGAGGATCTCGTGCGCCTTGCGGAAATTGGGCCGCGCTTCGGCGGTGCGGCCGAGGGCATGCAGGCATTCGGCGAGCTCCTCGAAGACGTAGGGATCTTCTTCGCCCGCGTTCTTCCATTCGCCGAGGAGAGACTCCTGGGAGGCTAGAGCCTCGTCGAGGCGGCCTAGGGAGCGAAGGGTGCGCGCTACGGCCCACTTGGCGATGCGGAGCTGGGGTGAGGGGCCGCGTTCGGTGTGGAAGTCGACGCCTTTCTTGAAGAGGACGAGGGCTTTGCCGAAATCGCGTTTGTCGTGGTGGGTCCAGCCGAGGTTGTTGTAGAGGGGGCCGAGCCAGCCGCGGGCGCGGGGATCGGTGGTCTTTTCGGCGAGGTCGAGGGCGCGATGGCTCCATTCGAGGGCCTGGGCGGGGGGCTCGATGATCCCCATCATGTGGGCGGCGTCGAGGGCGAGGGCGTCTTCGTTGGCGGTGCGGGCTAGCTCCCATGCTTGGACGAAGTAGGGGCGTGCCTTCGACTTGCGGGCGTCGGCGTCGGGATCGGTGGCGCCGGGGATTCCGTTGTGGGCGCGGCCGCGTTCGAGCAGGTGGCGGAGGCGGGCACTGGCCAGC
>CAZFNT010000213.1:5565-6912 GCA_964520315.1 uncultured Gemmatimonadota bacterium | reverse complement strand
ACTTCGCGCGGGCCTGCTGTCGGCGGCTGTCAACTTCACGGGGCCCTGCCGGCGGCGACTTTCAATTTCGCTCGGGCCTGGTTCGCAATCCTCACCAACTCCCTGCCGCGGAGACGCAGATCCGCACCCCGGCGGCAGCTCCCGCGCGAGATTGAGCTGCCGCGCGGCGCCCAGTTCCAATCCCGCGCTCACGGGCTGCTCCGCCTCGGTTGCCCAAGCCCTTGAACCGCAAGCAGCCTGCCGGCGGACTCGGCTGCCCGACGCCGTGATCTCGATCCAGGGTCGAGCACGGAACTCGAAGGAGTATGCGAGCTGGGTCACAAGTCCCGGTTCACGAAACAGAGCTCCGAGTTGCGGCGCAAGTATGCGTCATGACTCCCCGATCAGCCGGTAGCACTCCCAGTTGCGACGCACGCTCTTGGCGCCGAGGTCGGCGAGCGTCATCCCCTTGGGGAGCCCCCCCGGGCTCACGACCTCGATGCGGTCGGTGTAGATATCGACAAAGACGTTGGCGTCGTCGAGGAACCAGCCGCGGTGCATCACGGCGTTGGTGATCGCTTCGCGTAGGGCCTTCATCGGGTATTCGGGGATGTTCTGGCGCCGGAGCCCCTAGATGCGGTAGGCGGTGCGCGTGTTGCGTTCGACGACGCGCAGCGCCCATCGAGCGGCAATCTCAGGGGCGCCTGACAACCATTCCACAGGCATCAGTAAAGCCCTGGGTGACTTTCACCCCTCCGCCTAGCAACCGCCCTGAACCCGAGGGAACGGGGTGACACAGAGTCCCTGAGATAATTGCTCTTGCGCGGGAGCTTCGCCGGGAGCGGAGCCACTGGGCATGCCTGGCCATGACAGACGGCTACCAGCCCGCCAGTGCGCAGTCCTCCCGAGGATCTCTCGGCTGCATCGAAACATCGAAATATCAGATCTTCCGTGCAACGCCACCTCTGCGCGCTCGTGGCGCGGATCGAGCGGAGAGGGGCGCATCGCTCCGGTCGCCGCAAGGCTCGCGCGGTGCGCCCGAAAGAGCAACCTCGGGCCGCAGCAACCCCTCCGCCAGGAGACTGGTGTGCGCGTCGTCGCCCACGATCACATGGTCGAGCACTTCGATCGCCAAGATGTCGGCCGCCTGCACGAGCTGGTGCGTGAGATCGAGATCCTCGGGGCTGGGGGTCGGATCGCCCGAAGGGTGATTGTGAACGAAGATTACCGCCGCCGCGGCCTCGAGCACGCCCGGGCGCAACGCCTCTCGCGGGTGGACGAGCGCCGCCGTCAGGCACCCCTCGGCAACCCTGGCCGCCCGAAGCAGCCGCCGCCGCCCGTCCAGGAGCAGGGTCAAGAACACCTCTT
>CAZFNT010000213.1:4564-5555 GCA_964520315.1 uncultured Gemmatimonadota bacterium | reverse complement strand
ATGTGCTGCTACATCTGCCGCCGAAGTGATGCTGGCGCCCGCCCGCAGAGGCAGTTGAGCCACCCGCCGCCCCATCTCGAAGGCCGCGGCGACTCGCGATGCCTTGGCCGGTCCCAGCCCGTGATAGCGCTCGAGCTCCCCCACGCTCCGCGCCGACATGCGCCGTAGCCCGCCCCCCTCCTTCAGGAGCCGACCGGCGAGCTCGACCACCGGTGTGTTTCGCGCCCCCGTGGCAAGGATCAGGGCCACCAGCTCCTCGTCGGAGAGGGAGATCGCGCCCAGTGAGCGCAGGCGCTCCCTCGGACGATCAACTACGGCATGGCCGTCGCGATCGGGATCGGGCTCTTGCTCGGGCTCGGCCGGGGTCCTCCATTCACCCATGAGTGGGTCGATCGCTGACATATCCGCTCCCGCGCGTTGTGCTTTCAAAGTGTTGTCAATCAAAAGGTTGCCGGCGCAGATGCCGCCGTGGCCATTCAGACGCCGCCGACCACGCAGCGCAAGCCCCATGCCCTACTCCAGGATCCGCCACCTAATGCGCGCTTCGCCATGCACTTTTTGGCTTCATGCTGCGTTGGCCGCACCGATTCGATGCTCGACGTAGCTCCACTACGCCTCCGCTCAAATCGGCTTGCCGCCTTGCCTAAGACCAACATTCGCACGGCTCGGGCACGCATTAGGTGGCGGATCCTGGGTGCGCGCCGCCACGAGCACGGTTACGTCGTCCGGCCGGCCTGGATGGGCCTCGAGCGCGCCGAGCAGGCTCTCCCGCATGGCCGTCGGATCGCCCGGCGCGCGGGTCGCCGCCTCGGTCGCGGCGTGCATCAAAGGACCATCGGACATCTCGTTTCCGTCCTGGTCGGTGGCCTCGGTCAATCCGTCCGTATAGAGGACGAGGCACTCTCCGGGAACCAGGGTGAAGCGGCCCACGCGCTCCACCGAATCGACAATGACCGGAAGCCCGAGCGCTGAACCCTCCGCCTCGATCTCT
>CAZFNT010000213.1:1600-4535 GCA_964520315.1 uncultured Gemmatimonadota bacterium | reverse complement strand
GGGGCCGGCAAGCAGCGGGGCCGGGTGGCCGGCACGAACGAGCTCTCCCTCTCCCGTGGCGGGATCGATTTCGACATAGGCGAGTGTGATGAAGCTGCCACTGCGCAGGGTGCGGCGGAGCGCGCCATCGAGCGCCCGAACGACCTCGGCGGGACGGCGCCTTCCATCGGCCAGCGCCATCAGCAACCCTTTGAGCTCGGCCATGTAGAGGGCCGCGGTGACCCCCTTTCCGGCGACATCGGCCACGACCAGAGCGACCCGCCCTCCCGGGAGCGAGAAATAGTCGTACGAATCCCCCCCGACGTCGCGGGCCGGCCGGGTATAGGCCGCGATTTCCAGCGCGCCCAACACCCCGTCGGGCGGCGGCAAGAGGCCCTCCTGAATGGTCGCGCAGGCGGCGATCTCCCCCTCGATCCGCTCTGAGCCGACCTTCTCCGCCACGAGCCGATCGAGGTCGTGCGCCATTTCGTTGAACGAGCGGGCGAGTGCGCCGAGCTGATCTCGCGACCGATCGGGCAGACGCACGGAGAAGTCTCCTCCCGCGATCCGGCGCGCAGCATCCTCGAGGCGATCGGTTGCTTTTCCGACGCGATGACCGACCCACATCGAGAAGGCGATCAAGGCCACCTCGACCAGCGCGAAAACCGCCAGAAAGACGAGCACTATCTCCAGGACGGGAATGCCCTGCTGCTCGGCCAAACGCTTCGCGAGCGCGACGGCGGTGTCTTCGACGATGATGATGGGAGCCGATCCGCGCGAGGGCCCCGCTACGAGCTGATTCGTGCCGATCACGTGAACGATCGGGATCTCGCTCCATCTGAGTGAAACCACCGCTCGAACGCTCTCTCCACTGACCGATTGCAGTGTCATCCCCCCTTTGTCGAAGGAGAGATCGAACACACTTCCCGCGGAATCGGGAGCGGCGGAGCTTCCAGCTTCGGTCATGGAGAGAGGAGAGATCCGGTAGCCGGTGGCACGGCGCACCCGCTCCAAGAGCCCGGTGTCGAGCGCCAGCGATGCCTCGATCACGCCGCCGCCGGCAACCGGAGAACGCAGCACCACGGTCGGCTCCTCCGCTGTGTCCGCCAGAATCTCGCGCGCCGGCACCTCGTCGGAGCCTTCGACCCAGCGCAGCTTCGCTCCCCCGAGAGACGGCAGCGGTGCGCCCGCCTCGAATCCGCCCGCGATCTCGCCGGAGAGCCTCGCCAACGCTTCCAACTCGGCGTCGACAATCTGGCGAAGAGCCGTAACCTGTTGCGCCGAAAGGAAGAGATAGAGGCTGATGGTCCCAAGGAAAGAGAGCAGCACCGGCGGCAGGAGCCCCAAAAGCGCATAGCTGATCATCAGGCGAAAGTGCACGCGCCTGGAACGCCGCCGAGCCAATCGGACCAAGTAGACAACGATCTCGACGGCAAGCAGCAAGGCAAGGAAAGGGGCCGCCCCGGATGGTCCCCACTTCAATGAAATCCACAGGAACGCGCCTGTGCCGAGGAGCAGAAAGAGAGGCCACTGACCGGTTGAGGGCCTCCGCGGCTTCGGAGCGCTTGGTTTCTTCACATCGCTCCTGCGTTGTCGACCGCGTGGGACGTAAAAGAAAGTTGACGATAGCACGGGGTCTCGGAGATCCTAGGTTAGGATAGGCGGGATATCTGTCGAGCAAAGATACACAGACACGCGCTGCGCTAATCATGCCGATGGCCGGAACTGGGGGGGCGGCGAAGGCACGGAGTGGAGAGCAGATGATCGCCATCGCCGAGAAGCGTTGTAGCCGTACACCCCTCGGTCCGGCGATTTGGGCTGGACTCACGATCGGACTGACGGGCGGTTCCACCGCGGCACCGATCGCCGAAAGCACCGTGACCCTGCGATTCGATGCGCGCGACACCGGCGGTCCGCGACTGCCGATGCGCAAGCTAGGCACCGACCTCTCGGTGCTCTTCAGCAGCTACTACGGAACCCGGGGCGACGGCTCACTGTACGACTTTCTCGGCAAACTCGTCGAAGAGGGAAACGCATCGTCGGTCGAGGATGCGCACGACTTCATCGAAGGGGTGTTCTTCGATGACAATCCCGACCAGGCTCCGCAGAGCGTGCTCGAAAACCTGCGGATCCAGCAGGTGCAACAGCTGCGCTACCCGCTCGGAGCCCAGGCGGAGGTGTTTCACTGGTTCGAGGCGCTCGGCGACTACCAGGTCGGCCCCTGCGACGATAGCGACGTCGATGCTCGTGGCTATCCGGGCCAAGAGTACAGTCGCCCTTGTTCACACCAGGGTGGATTCTACGACTGGAATCGGAGAGATCTGTATCCGACCGGCAACGAGCTGCACGGGCAGCAACACTTCGGCCCCGTCGAGCTAGTGCGGCTCGCATTGGAGCTCGGTTTGCTGAACCGGAACTCGCTTCGCGTCAACTATGTCTTGAACTACGGCGAAGGCATAATGATCGAATGCGACGGCTCCCGCACCGACTACATAACAACACACAATCCATCGTTGCCACTGCGTGACCACGGTTACGGACCGAGCCTGGGCGCCCTCCGATCGCTCGCCCCCTGGGGTTACGACGTTCCCGACGAACTGATCGACGACTTCTACCCCTGTCACCGGTGGGACGAGGATAGCGAATCGATCGTTCGATGTGACGACCCCTTGATGAGGGCGTCCGCCTTGATCGAGTTCTTCAACGCTCCGGCGACGGACGACTGGAACCAGGACGGAATCCTTCAGGGCCTGGCTCGAGACGATCTGTACGCGAACGCCGGCCTGCCTTGGGGCGCGGACGCACCGAAGATCTACGCCTTCGAGATGGGCAACGAGGTCGTGACGAAACGTTCTCAGACCAGCGACAGTGACGAGGAGTGTGAGCGCACGAAGGGCTTGCCCAACAATGGACACACTTGTGGGCGAGAGTACGCCGAGTGGGTCGTCGCGATGCG
>CAZFNT010000213.1:0-1590 GCA_964520315.1 uncultured Gemmatimonadota bacterium | reverse complement strand
TTCATCGACACTGCTGACCCCAACAACGCGCACCGATACAAGCTCGCAACACAAGTGATACTGCCTCGGAACAACGGTTTTATCCAGATGCAGATCCGTTCCGACGCGATCCCGGGTGTGACCTGCGATGGCGACACTCTTCTCAACGGGCGTCGCGCGACATGGAACGAAGTTCTGTACACTTTCGAGAACGACACTGGAAAGCGTTTCGCGGATGCGATCGACGGCGTAGTGTTGCACGCCTACGGGCCGCGAACGTTGACCGAAACCGGCGCGAACTACGATCCTAGCACCGAGATCGGCAGTGCCGACGAAATACTCTTCCGCGAACAGGCGATGGGCGTCGCGCAGCAACAGTTCGAGCTTGTTCGCGCTGGCGTCGATGCAGACGGACGATCGGGGGACGAGGAGCAAGAGGGGCTGCAAGAAGAGTGGGAGAGGATTGTCGGAACCGATCCTCCCTTCCCCCCTATGGCGTTGACCGAGTTCAGTTTGTCGCCTGGAATGCACTCGCGACTCTCGGGATCGGCGATCGCCAGCTTCATGATAGCGCTGGCCGAGGATCATGTGGGCAGGCAACAGGTCGGCCTGGCCAACCGCTTCACGAACTACGCATTCTGGCGCAACAACGTATGGCTAGGCGAACCGCGCCCCTATCTCGACCGGATCTACGGCGCTTTCGCTTGGGACTCGACCGATCCCGTGCGCTGTTTCGGCCCCACGATCGAAGTCGACTGTGTCGCCTACGACCCGGTCACTTCGCTACCGCTGATCGCTCACCACAGAACCGGTCCGGTCGCCGAGCGTTGGTTCGGTGAGATGATGACCAACTTGCGGACCAGTGAGGAGAGCGGGGCGATCCACGTCCAGCCCAATCCCTCCAATCTGCTTCGGATCGAGTCGTTCGACTCCGGCACGTTGGGCTATCTGCCAACGGTCGAAATCGAGGCGCTCGGATGCGTCGGCGTTCGCTACGAGAAGCAATCGGTCCGTCTCGTCGAGCTTTACATGGTAAATCGACTCCCGGATCAAACCCTGAGCGTGCGGGTCGAAGACGTATCGGGACTCGGTGTGGAGCACTGGAGCAGGGTGCAGATCCTTCATGGAGGTGAAGGGACCGACGCCTACAAGGAGCCGGTCAAACACACGCGACTCACGCCACCCCCGGGTCTGAACGACGGCTTCGATCTACCGGCCAACTCTGTCGCTTATGCGATCCTCGCCGATTTGGCGCTCGCGGCTGAGCAGCTCGACGCCTTGTTGAGCTTGAAGTAGCGCTGACGCTGCGGCATAGCCGCAGAATCCTCGGGAGGACTGCGCCCTGGCTGGCGGGTCGCCGCTCCGGGCGAAGCTCCTGCGCTGCGTACTCGAAAAGCTACCGAGCTCGGCGCGGCCCACGAATGGTCGCGAGGAATCGGGCCGAGTGCGACATCCGGGCGTTGGTCGTCCCTTGCTCGAGCTCGGTGATCACCGGTTCACCGCCCGGGCCGGGCCGCGGCGAGTCGAGCGAAGCGGATTTGTCGATCCACCCGCAGCGATCCTGGACGCCGAGAATGGGGAACGGTTCTGGCTCATCTGGGAGGTTGCCCA
>CAZFNT010000212.1:0-6917 GCA_964520315.1 uncultured Gemmatimonadota bacterium | reverse complement strand
GTCGAAGCGAAACAGAGGAAAGGCCCTGCTCTCCATTGCAAGTCGCGCGGCCCGCACCGCGGCGTCCGCGCCGATCCCATGGACGGGTGGGCAAGGGGCGTGGAGCGAGAAAAACGCGGGGCGGCGCACTTGCAGGCCGCGGATCACTCCTCCCAAGAGGTGCGAAGGGTGCGCCTGCGACGATTGGAGCACATAGGCACTTCTGTGCGCCATGGCGATGAATGCCGGCTCCTTGCGTAACTCAGCCCTGGGGCCAGGGGAGTCGACCTGGCGCCCGGTGCTCGAGTCGACCTGCTTGTCGACGACGATCACTCGAATCGGCCTGCCCGAAGCCATGAGGCGAGAAAGGTGTCCGAACCCGGCGCCGGCCATGAGGTCATCGCCTCCTACGGCAAAAAGAGGCGGACAGAGAGCAAGCTCCTCATCGGTGAACTGTTGCCAATCGAGACTCGCAAGGATTGGTTCGTCGGTGTCTAGATCGTAGCGGCCTTCGAGTTCTAGTCGCGCGCGACGAAGCGCCGCGAAGCCGAGGGCCATTCTGCGCATATTCCCTTCGAAAAGCCCAATTGCGATCGATGGGGCATCTTGGGAAAGGTGATGGACCCAGGGAAAAGGGTAAGGGTTGAAGGGGTAGGTCGATCCCCATCTCGCACTGCATCCCGAAGCGTTCGCGAAGCCCGCGCGAGCACGACCCCTTCCCCCTGGGCCTTCCGTATATCTCCACTTCAGATCTTTCAGATCATCGATCATTCGGACCATGCGAGCGAGATCGTTCCTCTTCTCCGCCTCGATCTGAACATCGCTGTCTGCTCGCACGACCTGCTCGAGATCCGCATCCGATGCGAGAATCGATCGGGCCTTCTCGTCCAAGGCCGTGATCAGCTCTTCGATCTCTCGAACCTGCCGGCGCACCCTCGGCGCCATGAGTGCCTGCACGGCGCAAAGCACCAAGTGGATGCCGGTTTTCTCGCCGCAGCCCATGCATGCACCATCACCCCCCAGCATCGAAAAGTAGGTGCTCTGCTTGAGCAACAATCTCGCAAGTGTGTCGCTCTCTTCGGCGAAGTCGTCGATCGCGACATAGCAATCATCTGTCTCCGGCAGATGTTCCCAGAGCTTCCAGTTGCGGCGCAGGGTCTCCACAACCGCGTCGTCCTGCTTCACTGGACGGAGCGCATCCTCGTCGCAGACATCGACACAGATATTACAGCCCTTGCAAGTCTTCGGATCGATGGTGACGGAGAGCAGGCCCCCGGTACCCTTCTTTCGGCCTTCCGGCACGTCGTAGAAAGGTTCTGTCTTGGCGAGGGGAAACTCCGCGAGCGCCGAGAAGACCGGGGCGAACTCCGCGTCCAGCTCGCGGCGCCCTTCGGGACTCGACATGACCTTCTCACTCACGGTTTCATAGGCTTGGGCGAGCACATCCCCGAAGCCATGGAAAGGCGCACCTTTCATGATACGCCGGCTCTCGCGCCCCAGGTGGCGGACTATTCGGCGCAAACGATCGAGCGAGCGCCCCTTCGAGAGGGTGGAGATAGCAGCGTCGATCGTCTCCTCGATCGTGCTCACCACACCTGGGATAGCGCTATCCGGGCACTGGGTCCAACACTCCCCGCAGCCCGTGCACTTCTCTGCGACGAACTCCGGCACTTCGAACCGAAGATCGGTCAAGTCTCGCATCGAGCTCGTCGCGGCCGGCACCACGCCCATGGCCGAGAAGGGGTCGGCGATTCCGTCTGATCCCGACTGGTAGAGATGCCCGACCTGTTCCCAGAATCGACCAGGATGCGCCGATCCCTTGCGCGCCGTTTCCGTTCGCAGCCGCTCCGGTATGGCGGGCATGCCGGCTTCCTCGTCGGTCCGCTCGGACAGATCACCCACGGGCAATGCAAACCCCTCGGCGAATCCTCTTCGAAATGCCCGCAGATTGTCGTCTACGCCTCGAGCTTCCTTATCATCGAACTCCTTCACGAACTGTCTACCCGCGACTTCGAGAAGGCGTTCTTCGTCCATTTCTTTACGGTCCATGAGACCCGAAAAACGGAAGAAGGCACCAGTGAGCGCCGCAGCCTGAACATTGTGGCGCAACGCGAGATCGGTCGATTCGTCGCTAGCTATCCGCGTGGCATCGAGCGCCACGACACGCAATCCTCTCTTCTTGATTTCGTGCTGGGCGCCGCTCGGAAGATCGTTCCAGAGCTCTGCTGCATCGAGATCGCTCTGAGTGATGACGACTCCCCCGTCGCGAATGCCAGCCAGGGGATTGGAGTGGCGAAAGACATTCGGATCGGCGGAAAGCACGACATGCGCACCGTCGAGGTCGGCATCGATGCGAATCGGTTCCGGCGCGAACGTGGCGAAGAAAGTCGTGGGCCACCCTATCTTCTCGGAAGCGTGCATCGGTTTCGCCTGCACCCGCAGTCGCAATAGATCCGCGACCAGGGCGGCGATCCTCTTGCCGGTCGAGGCCACGTTCCACCCGCCGATCGAGTGAATCCTCAGACAGAGTGCGTTCTCCGGCAACAGATCCACGTCGCCCGCCGGCTGAAGGGCAAAATCGGTCGCGGTGGGGTAGCTGTCGAGGAGCTCTTCCTGCAAAATCTGTAGCTTGGGCAAGCGCGTTTCTTTTCGGATGAAGTCGATGCCCAAGTAGAACTGTCGCCTCTTGGCTCCTTCCGGGAGCATGTTCTGAACGGCGCCGATGATATCGGTCGGCCGCAAGGCGCGGCCTCCGAGACCGAAGCATCCTGAGAAGAAATCCGGAGTATCCGAGGGTCCGACGGATCCGATGCCCCTATGGGCGGTCGAACCCGATACTCGTCCGTTCTCCGCGGCCTTCCCCATGGCCGCCCTGATCTCTCTCAGGATCGGTGGGTCGACGGCCAAGGGCTGGTCGACACGCTCCAGCACCAAGACCGCTTTGCGCCCTCGAACAAGCTCGACAATCGCGTCGGCGGGGAAAGGCCGGAACATGGTGAGGTTGAGGGCGCCGATCGCGAGCCCACGGTTCGCCCGAAGATGGTCACATACCGCTTCGACCGATTGCACGACCGAGCCTTGCCCCAGAATGACGTACTCCGCGTCGTCGATTCGGTACCCCGTGGCACGATTGTAGCGACGCCCGGTCAACTCGTGGTATTCGGTGAAGGCTCGGTCGGCCAAGGGCGCCACATGGTCGAAGTAGAAGGGGCGCTGCGCCGCCACGCCCTGTTGATAGGCGTCTTGATTCTGTCGGGCGCCGAACATGGCCGGATAGTCGTAGTCGAATAGCACCGGAATCCTGCGGCGCATCTCACCGAAGACCGTGCGTTGTGCCGGTGTTGGAGACTCGATGAGATCGGTCGCTTTGCCCAGGAACTCCGAGATCAGCTCCGGCTCGGGCAGACGAATCGACTCGATCGAAGCGCTGGTGATGAAACGATCTTGCGCGCAGATTCCGGGGTTGAGCGAAAGCTCCGCGATTCGATGGGCAATGAGCGTCAAATCGGCGGCCTCTTGAACGTCTTTGGCGAAAACCTGAAAGAAACCGGTGTCGTCCACCGCGTGGTAGTCGTCGTGCCCGGCGTACGAGCTCGACGCCTGCTTGTTCATTGCTCCACTGGCCATGGTCAGCACATAGGTCAGGCGCTTGCCCGCCGCTGCATATAGCGATTCGTGCATATGAGCGACGCCCTGGTCCCCGGAGAATCCGGTCGAGCGCAGTCCTGTCATGCTCATCCCTGCAGTCACCGCGGCATCGACGCCTCTCTCGCTCTCAACACTGGCGGCCTCGACCGCCAAAACCGCGTCGCTACCGTCGAGAGCGCACTCGATCCCGGGGAACTTCGGTGCAGTCGATCTTCCTTCGTCGTTTCGCATGCTCATCCGGCCGCACTTCCTGATCGTTCGAGTTCGGGATCCAAAGATTGTGCACCTTCGACCCACTTGATCGCACCAGTGGGGCAGCTCATCGTCGCCGCTCGATCCGCCAAGTCGTTCTTGGTGTAGTCCACGACCGGCAAGCCCCTGACCATCTCGATCAGTCCATCGGCCGCATCGTTCACGCACCGACCGCACGCGGTGCAAGCGACAGAACAGAGCTCCTCGGCGATGTCGCCCTCGAGCTCGCTCATGCACTGCACAATCAGCGCATCTTCGATCGGCATGATCGTGAAGAGGTCCTTGGGGCAGGCCTCGACGCAGTCGCCGCATGCCGTGCAAAGCTCGGGCTCGACAACCGGCAGATCCTGGTCGTTCATCCGGATCGCGTCGTAGTCGCAGACCACTTCACAGTCGGCGAGCCCCAGACACCCCCAATGGCAGCCCTTCCCGCCACCAGCGACCGCCGCGGCCGCGATGCAGGTCTGCACACCGAGATACTCCGCGTCTCGGTTAGCTACCACGGAGCCGCCGGCACAAAGCAGCCGTGCGACTTTCTTCTGCGCCTCGCCGGCCTCCACTCCGAGAAACTCGGCCACCATTCCGATCGACTCATGCGTCATCTGCGTACAGTGTGCCGGCTGAGCCGCACTCCCGATCACGCCCTCGGCGAAAGAGCGACAGCCGGCATAGCCGCACGCACCACAGTTCGATCCGGGAAGCATCTCGTTGACAGCGTCGATGCGCGGATCTTCCCAGACCTTGAGTTTCTTGTTCGCGACGGCAATCAGTGTTCCGAAGGTCAGTCCGACACCGCCGAGAATCAAAGAGGAGACGAGGACCACGGTCTTGCGCTCCTTATTGCTACTGCATGCCGCTCAAATCGGTCCTCGAGAGGATCCACTTGGCCAGCTCTTGGACTGGAGAAGCTCGGGGCGGAGCATTTTCCGGGGTCTTCGCTTCGGACTCCTGCTCGGGTGGAGCATCCACCCGAGATTCGGCCGGTTCGCTCGATTCGACTTCGGTGACCGGTGCAAGAGGCTCGGGCAGGCCGGCTGCGAGCGCTCGCAGTTGGCGCAGATCCTCGGTCTGTTGCCGAATGCTCCTACCCCCCAATCTGCCATGGGGGCGCGCATCGGGAATCGAATCGACCTGAAGGCGGTCCGTAAGCTGCGCCCCCCCATGGGGATCGTGGGTGAATACCGCGGCGCCTTGCTGTAGCCAGGCGACCACGCCGGGCCCCTCGAAATCGCCGAAGCGCTCGAGCACTTCGCCGTCGGTTGTCTGGGCGACGAAGGTACCCGGCGTTATCAGTCGGACCAGAGACGCCGGCGGGGCCTCGCCCTGCACCAGCAGCACTATCTTCGCCCTTCCATCCATGAATCCGATCAGCTCATCGGCTCGCAGGGCCGCGCCTTCCAGATTCACTACCAAGGGCGGAGCGATCCGACGCTCTTTCCGATTCCAACTGTAGAAGGGGAATCGATCCAGCTCCCCCGCGCCTTCTTCGACATTGGGTTCGCTCCGCAACCGCTCGATCAGCCGCGCCGCGCCGAACGCGCACCCTGCATCGGCAAAAGCACGATCCACCGCCTCGCGCAGAGATCGCTTCGGCCCGACTTGGGCGACGAAGAGATAGGATTCCCTCTCCATGAGATCGCTGAGCACTCCGGCGGCCCGCTGAATCCTCAGAGTGGCCTCATGGTCGATCCCGGCCCGACGCGAGGTCAGCAGGGCGAAACGTTCGGGATCGATGTGGTCGACACCGAACCGACCCAGATCGTCACCGCCAATGGCACCGTTGTCTCCATGCATGGTGGTCTGGCCACGGATCTCTTCGATCGTGGCCGCCAGGCAGGATCGGAAATGAGTGAGAGGGCCGGTCAGGGCCGCGAGGGCGGCCTCTTGGCGATTGTCAGACGGCATATCGATCCAGCTCCTTGTCGAGAATCTCGATCTTCTCCTCGGCTGTGTAGACGGGAAGCATGCGGGTCTCCTCGTAGCATGGGGCCGATTCGTTGCGATAGAAGAGCCCGAGCCGCACGCCCGCAGCGCTCGCCAACCTTCGCGCCTCGTCGATATCGCCGGGGTCGTGAGATCGAGTATTGGTGTAGATGGCGGCCGACGCCTCATCGCGGATTCCCCGTGCGTGTATCAAGAGCTCGGTCCGCTTTGGGTCGATCACCGCCTCTTCGAACACCTTCGGCGTCCAGATCGGGCAACGTTGCAGAACCCTGACGAACGAGAATCCTCTATGCGCGAACGCCGCACGCAAGGTCTCGAAAAGATGGCTAGGCACCCAATCCGCGGTTTGGGCGACGAACGACGCGTTGGTCACGCCAAGTGTCGCCACCGTCGGATTGAGAGGCGGCAGAAAGCTACCTTTCGGTTGTGTGTAGCTCGGGTGCCCCAGCGGTGACGTGGGCGAGCTCTGGTTCTTCGTGAGACCGTAAATGTTGTTGTCCAGCAGCAACGTCACCATGTTGACGTTGTAGCGGACCGCGTGGATCCAGTGCGCGGTGCCGATCGAGCAACAGTCCCCATCGCCCATCACCGCGAAAACGTTCAGATCGGGTCTAGCCAATCGAATCCCCGTGGCAATCGGGAGCGCTCGGCCGTGAATCCCGTGAAAACCGTAGGTCTTCACGTAGTGCGGAAAGCGGCTCGAGCAACCGATCCCTGACACGAAAACGGTGTCTTCAGGCTTGAGCTGCTCGGCCTCGAGCATGCGCTGCGTCGCGGTCAAGACACCGTGGTCGCCGCACCCTGGACACCAGCGCGCCAAGCGACCGGTGTAGTCGTCCATGGTGTACTCTTGCTCTTCTTCGTAGCAGCAGGTGAGCAGCGAGCGGGTGAGCTCACTCATTGCGTTGCTCCCTTCGCCAACATATCGCGAATGGCCTGCAGAATCTCGCCAGGGCGAAGCGGTTCGCCGGGGACCCGGGTCCAGCAGTCCAGATCGACGAGTGTATGCGCCCTCAGGAGCCAGCAAAGCTGCCCGAGGCGACGATTCTCGTCGGTGATGTGGGGGTCCTTCGGGTCGTCGCTGTAGTTGATCT
>CAZFNT010000211.1:3237-6952 GCA_964520315.1 uncultured Gemmatimonadota bacterium | reverse complement strand
GTCGTGGGTTCGCAAACGGTCGCGGTGCATCGCTACATCGTTCCGCTGCTGGCCCCGCTTGCTCTGCTGGCGGCACGCGCGCTGGTCGATCTGGCGGCTCCATTGCGGAGCCCCCGGGTCGTCCTTGCCGCGGTGGCGTGCGTCGTGCTGGTCGAGCCCGCCTTTCGCACCCTTCGTTGGACCGCGGAGGTGCGCGGTGGCGATACGCGAACCGAGGCGCTCCGCTGGGTGCTGAAGAACGTGCCCCCCGGGGCGAGCCTCTTGCTAGAGGGGAACCAGACATTCCCCGCGGCCCAGACAGTTCCCGTCCCCGTGGCGGAGGGGCATCTGGTGCGGCAGGCGGCGGCATACGGGGCCAGTGACCCGGGGAAGGCGAAGTTCCTGAACGATTTCGCCATTCCGGCGGCCCGCGAGCGGCCCGGCCCATCGTTTCAACCGGTCTATATCGACCCCTTCGACGGCGCGACGACCCTCGCGGAGCATCGGCGCCGAGGTGTTGGATGGGCCGTGCTCTCGAGCCGGATCGCGGACGGCTACCGCGGCGCCGATGCCTGGCGGTTGGCGCCGGGGGTGGCTCGTCTCTACGCCGATCTCTGGGCCGAGGGCGAGGGCGTGGCCCAATTCGAAGCGATTCCATGGCGGCGTGCGGGGCCGCTCATCTCGATTCTGAAGATGGCCCCACCGAGCGCGGTGGCTTCGGCGCCGACCATGTCGGAAGCGGGCTCTTGAGACCCGGTTGGAATGCCCTGGCCCGCCGCGCCGAGAACGAGGCCGGCGACCTCGCACCCTGGCCTCGGTACTATCGTTTCCGCGCGCGAGAGCTGGAGCTCGCTGTCGAGGCCAGTGTCGCCGGTGGAAAGAGAGTGCGTTGCGCGGTCGAGGTCGGTTGCGGAATCGGTTTCGGCGCGGGGCTGCTGGCGGGCGTGGCGGAGCGCGTCGTAGCCCTCGATCTGCCGGCGGCCGATGCCGCGAAACATGCCCTCGGCCTGGCCCGCGCCCGGGCGCTTCGCGAGCGCCTCTCGCTACGCCACGATCTGATCGCCGCGGACGCTGCCTCTCTGCCCATGCGCGACGGCACGGCCGATCTCGTGCTGAGCGCGTACGTTCTGGAGCACGTCGCCGAGCGAGATCTGGCCTGCCGAGAGATCGCCCGAGTGCTTGCCGACGAGGGCGAGGCATTGCTCCTTCTGCCGGGCGCGGCGGAGAGGGCCTGGGCACCGATCTGGTACTACCTGCACACGGCGCGAGAAATCTGGGGTTCCTTTCGTGCCTATCGTAGTCGAAACAGAGCAGCAGCTCTCCCCGCCGATCCAGTCGCGTCGTCGCGGAGTGCTTTGCCCGCGGGCGCTCGCCGCGAATCTCGATTTCAGCGCGCTTCGCATCTGCTGCGTCGCTTCCGTTACCACTACCCCGGTTTTCCGGCGGTGCCCCCGCACGGAGCCTATCGAGGGTGGTGGCATGAGCTGACTTCTTGCCGCGCCGCGGCCTGGCGCCGCACGCTGACCGAAGCCGGACTCGATGTCGTCGAGCATCGCGCCACGATGCTGGTGCCGGTGGCATTGCTGGAAGAGGTCGATCCGGCGCTTCGCGACGCCGCGGCATCCGCGTTGGCCGGATCGATTCGGCGTTGGGGGCGTGAGAAGTGGATGCGCGCCCTCGCCCACGGGAGCTTGTGGCGGGTTCGTCGATCGGCGCGACGCCGGCGACAGGTCGACGCGATGGCCGCGGACGTCTCGCTGACTATGGAAGCGGCACTTCGGTGATCGGCATCGCCCGCTTCCAGCGTTCCCTCGTTCCTTTCGCCGCCGCCGCGTTGCTCATGATCGGCTTGCTGGCGGGATCGGCCGTCGCGACCGCGCCATTCTTGCCGCTACTTGGAATCCCGATGGCGGCCTCCGCGCTGTTGATGCTTCGGCGTCCGTCGCTCGCCGTCCTTCTTTTCTTCGTTCAGCTTCCCTTCACCAGCCCTTTGGTCGATTCGTTTTTCCCCGCGAAGCTCCAGGGCGGACGCCCCTTCTTCGCCCTCTTGATCGTCTCTGTCGTTCACGCCTGGCTCTTCCGCAACACCCTGCCCCGTAGGCTCAGCTCCACCGACGGCATGGTCTTCGCCATTCTGGGGTTGTCGTTCGTCTCTCTCTTCCGGTCGGTGATCGGATTCGCCGAAGTGTTCGATCTCTATCTGGCATCGACTTTGATACCACTGGCGATCTATCTCGCGGTGAGACCTTTGAACCTGACGACGGTCGATCTCGATCGGCTGCTCGACGCACTGGGTGTCACCGCGGCTCTGATCGCCGCGTTGCTCTGCCTCGAGCGGATTGTGCAGCTAAATTTCTTCAATCCCAGCGATCAACTGATCGGCTGGAACATATATGCCACCGAAGCAACATACAGAGTTTCCGGCCCATTCGTGAACCCCAACAACGCGGGTGCGTTTCTGGTAATGGGTGCGGCTCTCCTCGCCCGCCACCTGCGCGGTGACCGTCGCTTGCTCGTGACCGTTGCGCTGGCGACCATCGGCATTGCCATCTTCTTCACGATATCGAGAGCCGCTTACCTTGCTCTCGCTCTCTTTGTGACGATTTGGCAGCTACATCGAGGGCGCCTCACCCGGATAGTCGGCGCTGCGATCGTGGGTGGAATCGTCGCAGCGATGTTCGCCCCCTTTCTCATCACCAACGAGACCGTGAGCGAGGGGATCCTGAATCCATCATCGTGGCTCTACCGCTTCACTCTGCTCGAAACCGCATGGCGAATGATCTTGTCGGGTCCTGAGAAGATCATCTTCGGCTTCGGCTACGAGAACTTCCGCTATCTGGCGCACGATTTCGCGCCTGAGAGCTTCGCTCAGGTGCCCAAGATCCGCGGTGCCGGAATGCCGGTTCACAACGACTTTCTCGCGATCATGATTCACTACGGGGTCTTGGGTTTCGGTGTGTTCTCGGCGGTGATTTGGAAGATCGTCGTTCGCGGGCTCGATCTTCGCCGTCAGGCCTTGGCGCTCGGGAACCGAAGGGGAGCCGATCGCGTCGTGGCGGTGTTGGCGATCGTCATGGTGCAGCTCGTCATGTCGACATCTCACGTGCCCTTCTCGACCTACCAGCTCGCGACACTCTTTTGGTTGGCCGCGGTCGTTCTGGAACACCATGGACGGGCGCTGATATCGCCTCGACTCGGGGAGCGAGAAAGGGAGCTCGCGCCGTGAGGCATTCCCGTTCCGCGCTACGCAACCTGATCGTGCGTGTGCTGCAAGCCGGAATAGCCATGGTGACGAGTGTGTTCGTCACGCGAATGCTGGGCGTGGAGGGCAGGGGGGCGTTGGCCCTTCTTCTGATCGCGCCTCTTCTGGGCGCCCGCATGTTGAGCTTCGGTGCGGAGTCCGCGCTCGTAGTATTCAGTGGCAAGATGAGCAGGCGCGAGCTGATCTCCCATGGAGTCGCCGTCGTGACGTTTTCGGGCGCGGTGGGGATCGCCGCTATTCTGGGGCTTCAGGCCTGGGGCGGGGTGCCTGGGCGCGAGCTGGCGCCATTAGGGGTGAGAGCGCTGGCTCTTGTCGCCTTGCCACTACACCTGGTGGCTTTCACGGCCAACGGTCTGCTTCGGGGTGCCGGCCGTTTCGAGGAGTACGATCGCGGCCTCCTGGTCGGCCCGGCGGTGCAGCTTCCTCTGGCGCTCTTGTTGCTTCTCGGCTTCGGTCTCGGAGTGGCGGGGGGGT
>CAZFNT010000211.1:0-3227 GCA_964520315.1 uncultured Gemmatimonadota bacterium | reverse complement strand
TCGGTGGGAGCGATCGGAGTCACGGCCGCGTTTCTACTGCTGCGCGTCAGGCTGAAGCTACCGGATGCGCGCCTATCGCCGCCGAAGCTGAGTGCGCCGATGCTGCGATTCGGTCTGAAGGAGCACGCGGGGAATCTGGCGCAGTACCTCAACTTGCGACTCGATCTTCTGCTGGTCGGGATCTTCCTCGGCCCGAAGGAGACCGGTCTCTACGCCGTGGCGGTCAGCCTCGCCGAAGTCGTCTGGTTCATCCCGGACGCCGTCGGCACGGTGCTGCTGCCCCGCATCGCAGGGGTCGGAGCGGCGCCGGCACGGGCGGCCGCGGCCGGTGCGTGCCGCATCGCCTTCACTCTCTCGTCGGTCGCCGCGCTGGCGATCGCCCTCTTCGGGGGCGCGATCCTAGTAGTGCTCTATGGGCGCGAGTTCGCGGGTGCGTGGACCCCTCTAGCGTGGTTGATGCCCGGCGTGGTGCTGCTCTCGGTCTCCAAGGTGCTCTCGAAGCACCTCTCCGGCACGGGGCATCCGGGCCTGAGCGCGCGCGCATCGGCTTACTCGCTGATCGCGACCTTGCTTCTCGATCTCGCGCTGATCCCGACCTTCGGCCTCGCCGGAGCGGCGGTGGCGACGACGATCGCCTACGGCGTGCATGCCGCCTTCTGCACCGCCGGTTTCCGATTTCTGACCGGAGCGCCGCTGGCGGAGCTCGCGGTGCCCGGAGGCGCGGATCTCCGTAAGGTCACCGCGTTGATCCGCGGGGTCTTCGATGAGGTTCCCGGGGCCGCGTGCCGAGCCGAGACCGCGAGAAGATAGAGATTGCTCCAAGCCCCCGTTGAGCGGGGTATTGTAGATCCTTCTCCCATCGCCGAGTCGACAGCCGACCGATTCCGTCCTTGAATGGCCCACACAGTATGTCTCCACCGAACCGAAAGCACGAGCATCACTACGATGCGAACGACCTCGACCGCTTCGCGGAGATCGGCGAAGCCGCGCCCGATCTGGCTCGCAAGTTCTTCGACTACTACGGCGCGGTTTTCGCCGAAGGGGCCTTGTCGGAACGCGAGAAAGCTCTGATCGGCCTGGCGGTGGCCCATTCGATTCAGTGCCCTTACTGCATCGACGCGTATTCCACCAAGTGCCTCGAAAAGGGCTCGAATATCGAGCAGATGACCGAAGCCGTGCATGTGGCCACGGCGATTCGCGGCGGGGCTTCACTCGTGCATGGCGTGCAGATGCGGGGCCATGTGAAACGCCTCTCGATGTGAGGCTCGCAGAATGACCCAGACCGCCCAGGACTCCCGCTCGGCCGAGTCCGTCAAACAAGTGAGGCGACTCGAATCGCTCGACCTGGCGACATCGTTCGAGGCGGCGATCGCCACCACCTCTTTGGGTGAGCTTCGCTCGACCGAGGTGCAGACGCTTCAGATCAATGTGGGAAGGCGCTGCAACCAAGAGTGCCGGCATTGCCACGTCGGCGCCGGGCCGGATCGACGCGAGGTGATGCCCGACGAAGTCGTAGACGCCTGCCTGTCGGTTCTCCGCGGAAGCGAGATCCAAAACCTCGACATCACCGGCGGAGCTCCTGAGCTCCACCCCCGTTTCGAAGAGATCGTCTCGACCGCCGCCGCCGCGGGCCGCCACGTCATGGACCGCTGCAACCTGACGATTCTCACGGCTCCTTCGTACCGGCACCTACCTAGCTTTCTGGCGGAGCACCGGGTCGAGGTCGTGTGCTCGTTGCCCTACCACGGCGCCCGAGAGACCGACGCTCAAAGGGGCCAGGGGGTGTTTCAGCAGAGCATCGAGGCTCTGCGAATGCTCAACGAGGTCGGTTACGGTCGCCGAGACAGCGAACTAATTTTGACTCTCGTCGCGAACCCTGTCGGTGCTTTTCTGCCCGCGCCCCAATGTTGCCTCGAAGACGATTTTCGCGAGGAGCTCCACAAGCGCCACGGCATCGAGTTTTCGCGACTGATCGCGATCGCCAATATGCCGATCTCGCGCTATCTCGATTGGTTGAACCGATCCGGGAACACTGATCGCTACATGGCCAAACTCGTCTCCTCATTCAACGGCGCGGCCGCGCTGGGTGTCATGTGCCGCAACACCATTTCCGTTGGCTGGGACGGTGCACTCTACGATTGCGACTTCAATCAGATGCTCGACATGAAGATGTTGAACGGCTATCCGCGCGACATCTTCGGCTTCGATCGGGCGCTCCTTCACGGCCGCCGGATCGCGGTTGGCCCACACTGTTTCGGCTGCACCGCCGGCCAGGGAAGCTCGTGTGGTGGGGCCACGGCAGGCCCTTAGTAGAAGAGGTAGCTCAAAGCGAAGAATACGTTCGATTCCGCGACGAGGTAGAGCTGCATGTCGGTGATCTCGAGATCGGAGGATGCGTAGATCGCGGAATCGTTGAAAAAGGCCATATGGAGCGTGGCGTCTTCCCCTTCGGGCACCGCATCGAAGGCGGCTTCGACGATCGAGACCACGGTCTCTCCGCGAAAGACGACATCTCTCCTTTCGCCCGCCGGAACATCGATTCCCAGCCCGAACGAGTGCCAGAACGCATCCAACGACGCCTTCGGATCCGCCTCTTGGTAGAATGTGCGGTCACCGCTCTCACCAGCGGGAGTGAAGGCGAATCTCAGCTCCAGCGAGATGTCTCGATTGTCATGGTTGACGGCATGCAGCGTCAGGCTCGAGCGCGTGATCGCATTTACGAGGTCGGCGGCTTGCGCGTTTAGCTCCGCACTGGCGATGAAGGCGTCGAGCACTACACCTGCATTTATGAGAGCGGAGCCGAGTGTCTCGCTCGTCAAAAGCGTCTCCAACGCACGAGAAGGAAGAGCGCATTCGTAGAGCTCGGTCAACTGCTCGTCGGTCAGCCCGATATCGATCGCGGCCAAGTTGGTGTGGGTGAAGTAACAGATTCCGGCCTCTCTCTTGGCCGACCGGGTCGCGGCATCATCCGATGGCTGAATCAGGTCGCAAGCCACATCGGCGTCGGCGAGAATCGAGAGACACTCCGCAGGGCCGTCGCCCCCTTGCCCAAAACACAGAAGAGCGAGTTGGGCGTTGATGAAAGTGGCGTCGATCTCCTCGTGAAAGGAATCGCAATCGGTCCCCTCGGGAAAACCGATATGAATCGTCTCCTCTCCCAAGAGATCCGGCGTCAAAAGCGTCGTTTCGAAGCATCCGACCGACGCCACCGTTCCGATGGCTGCGAT
>CAZFNT010000210.1:0-6966 GCA_964520315.1 uncultured Gemmatimonadota bacterium | reverse complement strand
TGTATTCTGCGGGATTGGCGATGATGGTGGGCAGATCGGATTCGCCATCGTCGCGGCGGAGCCTGGCTTCCAAGACGTCGTGAAACTCATCTTCGGCTACGATCCGTCGGACCGAGAGATACTGGGCATGAAGGTGCTCGAGAGCAAAGAGACACCTGGACTAGGCGACAAGATTGAGAAGGACCGCGACTTCATCGATCAGTTCCAGGGTGCGCTCACTCCGCTCGTGGGTGTGAAATCCGGGAAGGGGATAGGCGGGACCGATGAGATCGACATGATAACCGGTGCGACCATCTCTTCCAGGGCTGTGGTCAGGATCATCAATCAAGCCGTTGAGCGATGGTCACCGCTCGTGCGAGACTACGGCGCGGAGGCCAGGGAATGAGGCAATCGACGCCGACTGAAGATCTTGTGCGAGGGATATGGAAAGAGAATCCGGTCCTGATCCACATGTTGGGGCTTTGCCCAGCACTGGCGGTGACGAACTCCGTTGCAAATAGCCTCGCTATGGGGATCGCGACCTTTTTTGTTCTGTGTGGATCCAGTTTTCTAGTGTCGCTCTTGCGGAAACACATACCTCATGAAGTCAGGATCTCGACCTACATCCTGATCATCGCCACTTTCGTCACTGTAGCCGACATGTCGCTAGAGGCCCTTGTGCCGACAATCCACAAGGCACTCGGCGCTTTCATCCCCCTCATCGTCGTGAACTGCATGATTCTGGGCCGACAGGAGGCGTTCGCGGCGAAGAACCCCGTCGGCCGCTCTCTTCTCGACGCTGTCGGAACCGGCATCGGATTTATCATCGCCTTGGTGGCGATGGGGGCGTTTCGAGAGGTGTTAGGTAACGGGTCGTTTCTGGGCGTCAGCCTGTTCGGGGCGGAGTTCGAGCCCTGGGTGGTCATGATCTTGCCGCCCGGAGGATTCCTCACACTCGGCTTGCTGCTACTCGGGCTCAGTGCTTGGCAGAGACGATCGATCAGCGAGAGGATGGCGTAGATGGGCGACCTTCTCTGGATCCTGATATCGGCTATGGTCGTGAACAACTTCACACTCTCGCTCTTCCTCGGTCTGTGCCCTTTCATGGGTGTTTCTTCGAGGATCGAGACCGCCTTGCGCATGGGCGTGGCGAACATCTTCGTTCTGACGATTACTTCGATCTGCGCTTGGTTTCTGAATGCGTTCATTCTCGTCCATGCGCCATATCTGCGACTGATCTCCTTCATCGTCGTAATCGCGTCGCTCGTCCAGATCGTCGAAATGATCGTCAAGAAGGTGAGCCCCACGCTTTTTCGTCAGCTCGGAATCTACCTACCGCTCATCACGACCAACTGCGCGATTCTCGGTTTGGCGATCTTCCAAACGAATCGAGGGTACGGTTTCTTTCAGGGACTGTCGTTCGCGATCGGTGCCGGGCTCGGGCTGACGCTGGCGTTGGTTCTGATGGCATCGATCCGAGAGGCGACCGAGCTGGCCGACGTACCGGATCTGGCTCGAGGCACCGCGCTCACCATGATCATCGCCGGCAGCCTGTCGCTGGCCTTCATGGGTTTCGCCGGACTGATGAGCTCGTCATGACGGAACTTGTGTCAATAGCGTTTCTAGCTGTAATCTGTGTGGTCTATGGACTCCTGACGCGGCGTCGGGTACGATGTGCATCCTCGATCGCTCGGGGGAGTTCGGAGTGTGGATCGTGCGATCGATCTCAGGGTGCATGAGGAGGAACGAGAAGATGAAGTCCTGGTCTAGGCGCGAAGTGCTCACTTTGGGCGCCGGCGTGTTCGCCGTCGCTGCCCTACCCGTCTCTTCGATTGTAAGAGCGCGATGGACCGAAGGGCTCGTGCGACGCGCGGTTCCGGTCATGGGCACGATCGGCGAGATCGTGGTCGTGAGCCACGACGCGGCGGCGGCGCGGAAGTCGATCGATCGTGCCGTCGAACGACTGCACCTCGTCGATCGCACGATGACTCGTTTCGATCCGAGCTCGGAAATCGGTCGCGCGAACACGCTGTCGGCCTCGCGTCCGGTTAGGATCGGACGGATGACGGCGACGGTGATCGCCGAGGCGTTGCGATGGGCGGGGAGTACCGGCGGACTGTTCGATCCGTGCCTGGGTCGAGCGGTCGAAGTCTGGGACGTGACGCGTCGCAATGCTCCTCCGGCTCAATCCGATTGGGCTCATCTAGCGGGCAGGCGTCTCTACGAAGCGTTGACCTTGGAGGGGGACCGAATTGCGTTCGCGGACCGCGACGTGGCGATCGATCTAGGTGGCATCGCCAAAGGGTTCGCCGCCGATTTCGCGGCTGATGCACTAACTGAAGATGGATTCGACCACACACTGGTGAATGTGGGTGGCGATTTGGTCGCCAGGGGCCTTTCGCGAGACGGTGACCCGTGGTTGATCGGTGTTCGCTCCGCATCCGATCCGTCTCGGATCGCGCGGAAGATCTCGATTCGCGACGAGGCGGTGGCGACATCCGGGGACTATGAGAGGTACTTCGATTTCGGTGGTCGTCGCTATCATCACTTGATCGACCCCGCTACGGCATCGCCTCGAGTCGTCGAGGAGCACAGCTTGACGGTGGTGGCGAAGAGCTGCATGAGCGCCGATGCCGCCGCTACCGCGCTCTTTGGCCGCACGAGCCGCGAAGTGCCCAAGGAGATCAGGGTACTCGATCCGTCCATCAGGCTTGCCTGACTCCAACGTCGCGATAATCTGAAAGGAACGACGATGATGCGGAAACACCAATTCCTCAACTACATGGGCTGGATATGTGGACTCTCGTGGGTGCTCTGTGCCTCCGCATCGGCCGAGGATAGAAAGGTGTACGGGGAAGGGATCGGCGAGGGAACACCGGTCGCGATCTCGAAGCTCTACGACGCCCCTGATGACCATTTGGGCAAGGCCGTACGGATAGAGGGACGAGTGGTGAAGGTCTGTCAGCACCGCGGCTGCTGGATCGAGCTAGCATCGGATCGAGAGTTCGAGAGCATGATCGTGAAGGTCGAAGACGGTGTCATCACATTTCCGGTGGATGCGACCGGCAAATGGGCGATCGCCGAAGGGGTCTTTGCGAGGACCGTGCTCGACATGGAGCAGACACTGAAGCATGAGGAGCACCAGTGCGCCGAAGAGGGCCGCGAGTTCGATCCCTCGACGGTGACCGAGGCGAAGGTCCTATACCGGATCATGGGGGCCGGAGCGGTGATCGGCGACAAGGCGCCGGCGGAGAAGGCCCCGCCCGCGGCCGGATCGTCCTGAGCGGCTTGACCAGCGTGGAGACGCGACGCGCGGGTCGGACTCGGCGATTCAAGTGGCGCCGGTGGAACAACATCATCCACCGCGACATGGGCTATTTCTGCGTGGCCCTCACGCTGGTGTATGCGATCTCCGGGATCGCGGTCAACCATGTGGGCGACTGGAATCCCAGCTATGAGATCGAGCGAGAGGAGCGGAGATTCAAACCGGTCGAGGTCGCCGATCGGAATCGGATGGTTCTAGAACTCGTCGATCGACTGGATCTGCCCCCGGACCCGATCGACTCCTTCCGCCCCTCACCCCCGGTAGTCGAGATTTTCTACGAGGGATTCTCGGTCAGAGCCCACGCCACGAAGGGCGAGGCGGTGATCGAACGGCGCCGAGAGAGGACGTTCTTCTACGAGTTGAACCTGCTCCATCTGAACGTTCCCAAGGGCGCCTGGACTCTCATCGCGGATCTCTACGCGGGCATGCTCGCCCTGCTGGCGATAACGGGTATCTTCGTTCTCAAGGGTTCGAAAGGACTGGCCGGACGCGGCAAATGGTGGATCGCACTGGGGCTGGTCGTGCCTGTGGTGGGAATCTACTTCTTGTAGGCGCATGCTGGCATCTGAAGAATACAAAAATGCACTGATAATCATTGACAAGGACATGCCCGAGGAACATCCTCCCGGCTAGCTCTCTTCCGCTCTCGAGAAGGGGCACGAAGAGCGAACGGTCGCGCCTCGGTGCCGGTCACCATCGACCGCGAAGGCGTCGCCTCAGGCCTGGTGGAATCTAGATCGACGAAAGAGAGCTGCCTGCGCGCGGATCTCTCGGGAGTAGAGCTGTGATAAGGACTTTTGGCGCGCTCGTTCTGGGTGCTCTGCTGGCGTCCCCCGCATTCTCAGGGAACGCCGCGGTGCCCAACGTCTTGTCGGACACGACCAAGGAATGTCTGGACTGTCATCGCGACGACAATCCGGGTCTCTACCAACAGTGGGGAGCCAGCAAGCACTTCGGCGCCAATGTGGGCTGCTATGAGTGCCACATGGCCAACAAGGGCGACGTGGACATCCTGCACGATGACATCCACGATGATTTTCGCATCGCCACGATCGTGAGTCCGACCGACTGCGCCCGTTGCCACGTGACGGAAGTGAAGGAGTTCGTGAACTCCCACCACTCCAAGGCGGGCCGCATCATGGGCTCGCTCGACAATCTTCTGGCCGAGGTCGTGGAGGGGAACAACGGGCTAGTGACACCTGCGTTCCCGCAAGGGATCTCGGCGGCCGCCGTCAACGGCTGCTGGCAATGCCACGGCAGCGAAGTGAGGGTCGACCCGAAGACCGGCAAGCTCGATCCCGCTACCTGGCCGAACACGGGCATGGGCCGCTTGAATCCCGACGGATCTGAAGGTTCCTGCACGGCTTGCCATCAACGCCACGAGTTCTCCGCGGCGCAGGCCCGTCATCCGGACAACTGTGGCAAGTGCCACCTGGGTCCGGACCACCCGCAGAAGGAGATCTACGAGGAGTCGAAGCACGGCATCGCTTTCTCCGCCCACGAGGACGAGATGAATCTCGAATCCTCGAAGTGGATCGTCGGCGAGGACTACACCGCCGCGCCCACCTGCGCTACTTGCCACATGAGCGCTACGAGAACGCAGCCGATTTCGCACAATATCGGTCTACGGATCAAATGGAACAACCGTCCGCCCCACTCGAAGCTCTCTCATGAGACCGACAAGAAGTGGGGGCTCGATTCGGCGACGATCCACGCCGACGTCCGGCGCGAGAAGATGGTGGATGTCTGCCTGAGCTGCCACCAGGATGCCTTCGTGCGGAACTTCTTCGTGCAGTACGAAGGGCTCATCGAGCTTTACGACGAGAAGTACGCGAAGCCCGGAGAGATGCTCCACAAGGCGGCGGCCAAGGTGCTGATGACCGACCCCTCCTACGCCAAGTTCTCTCACCCGATCGACTTCACCTGGTTCGAGCTCTGGCACCATGAAGGTCGTCGCGCACGCCATGCCGCCGCCATGCAGGCGCCGGACTACACCCACTGGCACGGGACCTACGATCTCGCCAAGAACTGGCAGACCAAGTTCATTCCGGAGCTGAAGGGGATCATCGAGGAGTACCGCGGCACGGCGCCCAAGGAGGTCGCAGCGCTCGAGGCCACTCTCGATGAGGTTCTCCACACCGACAACTGGAAGTGGTCGATCAACGAGGAAGATGACGACGTCAAGAAGGCCCGCGAGAAGCGCCAGAAGGCGTTCCGGGCGCGCTACCAGTAGTCGACGAGACTTCTCGTCTATACTCCGACATCGAAGGCGGGGCCGTTCGGTCCCGCCTTCGATCGCTTCACTCTAGAGAGAACCGCCCATGCTCCGAGAATGGCTGACGCTTCTGGGCGCCAGCTCCGTCATCGCATCCGGCCCCTCCAGCCTCGACGTGCGGACCGCCGAGAGAATCAGCACGCTGGAGGACATGCACGGCTACTTTCCTTGCATGGATTGTCACGCCGATCAGGAGACGAACCGGACGCCCCGCTTCCTCGAAGAAGAGCACGAGACGCCCCTCGAATGGGACGATGACGAAGGCGATACCCATTACGTTCAGTTCGGTGAGCTCATCTCTTTTCGAGATCTTCTGGGTCGAGGCGACCTGGAAGGCAGTCGCGGCCGCAATCTCATCAAGATCGGAGAGCGGCTCGGGGCGGCCGAGTACATGAAGGAGCAGGGGCTCAGCGAGTCCGATTCGATACATGTTCTGACCCACGGTGGCGCGAATCTCTGGTGCCTCGACTGCCACAGCCCCGGCGATCGAGACAGCTTGCACAAGCTCAACGGAGAGCTCCTGAGCTTCGACGAGAGCCACCTGCTCTGCGGCCAATGTCACGGGCCGATGTTCTCCGATTGGGAGCATGGAGTACACGGGCGAACCAATGGGTACTGGAACCGGGCGATGGACGCTGATGGAGTCACCAGGCGTCTACTGTGTACCGAGTGCCACATTCCCCACGCTCCCGGATTTCAGGGAACTACACCCGACCCGGCGCCGGTTGCCAGGCTCGACAACATCTCACACCCGGATCATGAGTCCAGGCACGTTACCCATCGGGGAGACCGAGATGATCTCGGCCCCCATCCTTGGGTCGGAGCGGTGTCGTCGGAACACGCCGAAGAGGGGGCGACACCATGAAACGTAGAGACGAGAAGAGGCACGTTCGAGCGAGCGGCGGTCCGCGAGTCGATCGGCGTGGATTCCTCAAGACCGTCGCCGCGACCGCGGGCGCGAGCTGTTTACCTCTTCTCACAACCGATGCGACGGCGTTCTCGTGGAGTGAGTTCTTTCAGAAGCACTTCTATGAGATGTCCAGGGACGAACTCGACCGTGTGATCCGTCGACTCGAGGCGGAGTACAAGGAGCGGTACAATAAAGAGAGCTTCAAGGTTGCCGTGACCCCGGCTATTCCCGGCGTGCGCTTCGCCTACGCACTCAACCTGTCGAAGTGTATCGGCTGTCGCCGGTGCGCCACCGCCTGCGTCACCGAGAACAACCAACACCGGGGCGCCGAGGAGCGGGGAGACCGGATCGAGTACATCCGCGTGCTCGAGATGGAGAAGGGTTCGCTCGATCTGGAGAAATCCGAGCACTATTACGAACACGATGTTCCGGCCGAGGGAAAGTACTACATGCCGGCGCAGTGCCACCACTGCAACA
>CAZFNT010000209.1:3947-6966 GCA_964520315.1 uncultured Gemmatimonadota bacterium | reverse complement strand
CGCATTGACGATCTCGACCCAGTCCTCGAACTCCCCCTGCTCGTCGGCGATGACCGAGGAGTTGCTCGCGCAGAGCTCATTGATGACGGGGAATCCGAGAGGGTCTCCGAGCGCGTAGATTGTCGCCACGCCGGGTGACATGGGGGGGCCGCCCGCCTCGACCGGAGTGAACACGAGATCGTGGCGACCAGCGTTTTCAGGCAGGAAACCCAACGGGATCTTCCCTCGCCAGCTCTTGGTGACGGTGTCGCCCGCAGCCAGCCTCTGCACCGGCACCAGATCGACCGGCTCGTCGAACAACCACACTCCTCCCGGACCGACAACTTCCACCTCGATATCGACATCGATGCTCGAACGCCAGCTATTGGCAACCTCCAGATCGACCCACACATCTTCCCCATTGCCGAAGATCTCCCCTTCGGTCGTTGCGATCACGGAGACCGGGTCTTCCCACGGATTCGAAAAGCCCAGGGTTTCCTCTGGGAGAACCCGTGCGCGACCGCAACCATCGGGAAAACGTCCGATCGATTGGTCTCCAGGTGCGCCGAACACGCGAAGGGAATCGACGACGAAAGTGTCTTCAGTCGTTGCTACGGTCAGCCCGACCCAGTTTCCTCGTTCGAGCCTCTCCGGGAGGTCGAGCACGATAATGTCACCTTCCGTGAACGTATGAGCTGGGATCTCCCACTTCTGCAGTGAATCGGCGTCGTTGCTAACGTAGAAACCGGTCGCCGAGAGGGAACGCCGGCCACGATAGTGCAACTCCACAGAACTTCGAACGGGATAGTCGGCGTCTGTCTCTGAGACGGCGTGGTCTGCAATTTCGTTGATAGTGAGATCAACCCATTGTGACGGCATCAACTCATCGATCGATGCTCGCAAGTACATTTCCCTCTCTTCGAGAAACCCTCGGAGATCGTCAATGGAGTTGTGGTATCGGATGTTTAGCTCTCGCGTGAACTTGGCAACATCGATTTCCGAATCAGGGATGATCGTTGGCATCAACTGGTCGAACATATCGACAACAACCGAAGTGGCCAGTGGCCCGTCGAGTAGACTCTCCAGGTGCTCAAGATGGCGCCGCATCAGAGAAGGCACAGACAGCATTCTATCGATCAAAAGGCTCCACTGGCCCGTATCATTTGGGTGTTCTCGAGTTCCGTAGTCCGCGGGATCCTCGACATCATGGAGAACATTGTCCATGTCCCAAGCCAACATCTTCCATGGCCCGCCCAAGCGGTCATGATAGAGAACTTGGTTGTTGCAAAGAAAGTCGTGATTACCGATGAAGATCTGTCCGGAGTACCAGTTCAGAATCTGGTCGAGATCGAAAGTCCTACGAATCCACCCCTCGATATCATCGTCGTCGGTCACAGCCATTTCACGCATCAATCGAATGATATCCCGTCGGTACAGGTCATCGGCATTTGTGTTCTCGTATCGTTCGATATAGTCCTCGACGCCATTTGCTGTCGCACATAGTTGTGTCGCTCTATAACACCGACCATGAGGGTCGAACCCGATTCGATCGAGATAGGTTTCATCGGGTTCCTCGACATAGTTGAACACCCCGGCATAGGCATCGTTCAGCATCAGGCGCCAGGGACCAGTTCGGTATGTCGGGTGCCCGATGGCGTCGAGAATCTCCCAAGAAAGCGTCTCCTTCGCCATCGTTCGATCGACGAAGTTCGCTGACAGTGACACGACATCGGATCCATCTACGTCGAGTCCGACGTCGATTCGGAACTTGTAGGACTTCTTGGGCAACTCCAGCGCATTGTGCCCCCGGAAATTCACTTCGCCAACGCGGCGAATTCCATCGGCCCAGAGGTCCGCGGGCTTGCGCAGCTTCTCTGGCAGCGCCGCCTCCATCGCACGCAGATCTGCCGGATCGACATAGAGCTGGGCCAGGCGAAGAGGCGATGAGCCCGGGAGGGCCAACGGGGCGACGTTTCGAAGTGTTGCTGCAACGCCGGGCCGTCCCCTGGAGTCGAGGGCTTCGACTATGAGTGTCGATGTGGAATCGCCGGGCGCCAGGGCCAATGGGGCGTAGCGATTGCGCGGCAACGCGACGTGTCTCCCGTGATCGAACAGAGTGGCGCGATAGCCTGCGAGGTGCTTTTCGGTCGTGCCGAACCAAGTAAGCATGGCACCGCCGTAAGTCGGTCGAACAACGAGGGCGACGGGAGCGGGCAGGGGGGCGCTGGGAACGAAAGGGGAGAGAGCGATTCCCGCGAGAGTAGATCCACCCTCCATGCTTATGATCTCGACCAGTGTTAGCGTATCGGAAACCGACACCACCCTACGGATGTCGAGGCTTCGGCTCTTTCCGACCTCTTTGTAGACATCCAAATTCGAAACGACCGTACGCCCGTCCAGTCGCACCTCGACGATGCGGTTTTCAGGTCCGTTCGATTCGGCATCGACCCAACGTAGCGTGAGCTCGTGCATACCCGGGATCGTCTCGAACATGTAGCTGTGATCGCCACATCGCAGGGTCTTGTACATCAGCTGCTCGCCCCAGCCCCAGTCGTGATGCAGACCGAGACCTTGCCAGGAGAGGGAATCTCCGCCGACATAGCCACCGCCGGAGCCCGGGATGTACGGCTGATCGGGGGCATAGTAGATGCCGTCATACGCGTCGATTCCGTCTATGGCACCGCAGTTGAACGCGACTGTGCTTTCCGCCGCGGATACCGCGACGAGCAGGGTGGTCGCCAAGGCCGCTGCCAACATCGATCTCATCTCCCGAAGAGGGGCAGCCACCCGGCGTTGCCGGGTCCACCGTATGCTCCCATATCGGCTCGCTCTCCATCCGGAAAGCTGATAGGCCACCAAGGGAATTGGTCGTGCACGGCATCGAAGAGCTCGGGATCTCCGGAATCGATGCATGGAGAGGAGCGGCGAGGAAAGAAAAGGCGCTTCGCCGCGAGCTGTGGCGGCTGATCGATGTTGCCTTCTCCGGCCCACCCTCCCGCGATATCGGAGTAGGCCACGATCAACGAGCCGCTGACGGACA
>CAZFNT010000209.1:0-3937 GCA_964520315.1 uncultured Gemmatimonadota bacterium | reverse complement strand
GGCTGTCGTCCCAGAAGATCGCATTGTCGATCGCCACGGCGGTCGACTCGAATACGCCTCCGCCGCCGAAACCGGTTGCTGAGTTTGCAGTGAAGGTACAGTTCGAAAGGAGCAGCGAATCGGTTCCCGTTGCGTACGCTCCCCCACCATCCAAATGAGAGATGTTCGCCGAGACGACGCAGTTTGTGAGCTCGATCGAATTAGCATCGTCACAGATCAGTCCGCCGCCCCGTCCTCCGGCTCGGTTGCCGGTGATTCGAGTATTGACGATCGACACATCTGATCCGTCGATGAACCGCAGGGCTCCCCCGCTGGCCATCGCGACATTGTCGGCGATGGTGCAGCGCTCGATCGAGGCGGTCGCTGTGATGAGGAATACTCCGCCCCCGGCGTCGGCCGTCGCGTTTCTCTCGATCGTGCAGTCGATCAATGTCGCCGGCAGATCTCTGGCATAGATCCCACCGCCGCTGAGCGTGCTGCTGTTGTCGGAGATCGTGCAATCCGCCAGGAAGAGCTCGGTGCCGCCACCGCAATTAAATCCGCCTCCCCGGAGCACTTCGGCTCGATTGCCCGAGATGACGCAATCGGTGAACACCAATGAGCCACCGGTGGTCGCCCTGACTCCGCCACCCTTGTCGGCCACATTATCGCTGATCGATGTGCGGGCGATCGTGGAGAAGGAGTCGCCGAAGAAGACGCCTCCCGACGAGTAGGCGCTGTTCCCCTCGATCGTGCAGTCCTCGATGGTCGGCGAGGATTGCGAGAAGAAGAGGCCGCCGCCGTGGGCGTTTTCCGAGGGAGCCATGTTGGCGGTGATCGTGCAATTCCTGAAGATCACCGATGATTCGCGCACGTAGACTCCGCCCCCGTGTCCATCGACACCGATCGCCGTGTTCTCCTCGATCGCGCAATTTTCGATCGTGGGCGAAGCCTGGACGATGTACAGGCCGCCGCCGCGGTGGTCCTCGCCATCGGCCGTGTTCCCACGAATCAAGCAGTCGACGATCGTTGGAGAGGAGTCGTCGCAGTAGATCCCACCGCTGCGCTCCGATCGGCCGCCCGTGATGGTGAAGCCGCTGAGAATCGAACCCGGCCCCTCCGCGAACTCGAAGCGAAACCCTCGGCCGGCGCCCATCGCGTCGATGATCGTGCCTGAACGCCCGGCCTCTGAATGAAGCGTGATCGCCTTGCCCCGGAAGGAGATGCCGGCCTCGTCACTCGGAACGTAGGTGCCCGGCGCCACGAGGACCGTGTCACCAGGAGCGGCCAGAACGATGGCCTCCTCGATCGACTCGATCTCCGAAGGGACCATGATCGTGGCGGCAAGAGCTGTTGGGGGGCAAGCCAGCGCGATCCATGGTCGCACCTCGGTCCATCTTTCGAACATCTGCTTTCCTCTCCGAGCCTCTCTCGATCGAATTCTACGTATCCCAAGCACCGTAACCGAGAAAGCGTCGAGTCGCCACTCTGAGAGGAGCCGACCTCTAGTAGCGCAAAACCGGGTCGACGTTGGTCCTCGCCGGGCTGGGAGCGTCGAAGAGCTCCCAGTTGGGGGCCGCATCCGGGTAGCGCCCGAAGCTCCAATCGCTTTCCTGGTATCCGAAGGGAATCCGGTCCAAGACTATGATCGAATCCGCGGCGTCTCGAACGAGACCGAGCTCTTCCCCGTCCCGGTCGAGCTTGAAGGGTGCGTGCAAGGGCCCTTCATCCGGTTCGTCGTCCAGCCAGATCAGCAGCCGCTCACCAGGATCCAGGTCGATCGTCGGAAACGCCCACTCGAGCGCGTCGTCGTCCACGTCGTCGCTGAGATAGAGATTCGCGGTGCTGAGGACCGAATCCGCGGCATTCACGATCTCGACCCAGTCCTCGAACTCCCCCTCTTGGTCGGCGATGATCGAGGTGTTGCTGGCGCAGAGCTCGTTGATAACAAGAGAACCGATCGGATCTCCGAGCGCATAGATTGTCGCTACCGCCGGCGCCAGGCGTTGCCCCTGTGGATTCACCGGCGTGAAGACGAGATCGAAGCGTCCTTCGTTCTCGGGGAAGAGATGCCGGGGGAGTCTCTCTCGCCAAGTTGTCGTTACGGTGTCTCCAAGAGAGAGGGATGGCAGCGGAATCAGATCGATCGGTCCATCGAACCACCAGATGCCGCCGGGCCCAACGACCTCGACCTCGAGATCTACGTCGATGTTCTGCCGCCAATGGCTGGTAACGAGAAGATCGATGGAGACTCGCTCGCCCTCGTCGTACACTTCTTGGTCTGCGGTGGCCACCGCGGTCAGCGGATCTTCCCATCGATTCGGCAGACCGAGAGTCTTTTCGGGAAGGATGCGGAGGCGGCCGCAACCGTCGGGGACCCGTCCGATGGAAACCTCACTCGGCTCAGTGATTACCGTGAGGGAATCTAGGATCAGGGAGTCTCCCATCGTGACGAGTGTCAATCCGATCCAATCGCCCGGCTCGAGATGCTCCGGCAAGTCGTGAACGAGCAAATCACCCTCGACGAAGAGATGCGTGGGGACGGGCCATTTCGCGGGTGCGTCGATATCGTCGCTCAGGTAGAGGCCGGTTGCCGCAATGGGATTCCGTCCCCGATAGTGTAGTTCGACCCAGCTCTGAACGATCGTATCGGGGGCGTGATCGGCGACCTCGTTTATCACGACGTCGACCCACGGAGCGGGCATGAGACTGTCGATCTGCGCACGAAGGAAGCCCTCGCGCTCGGCGAGAAAGGCCTCGAGCTCATCGACGGCGTCGTGGTACGGAACGCTTAGCTCTCTGGTGAACTTGGCAACATCGATCTCCGCGTCGGGGACGATCTTCGGCATCCACCGATCGAAGGCATCGAGAACGCTCTCCGTGGACAGGGGGCCGTCGAGCAAGCTCTCCAGATGCTCCAGGTAGAGACGCATCAGCGAGGGCACCGCAAGGGTTCTGTCGATCAAGATGCTCCATCTTCCGCCATCGTTCGGGTGATCTCGATCTCCCAAGGTCACCGGGTCGGTCGCATCGCGAAAGACCTTGTCCATGTCCCAGGCGAGGATCCTCCATGGCCCTCCGAGCCGATCTTGGTGGAGAATCTGGTTGTTGCAGGTGAAATCCCGATTTCCGATGTATATCTGGCCCGCGTACCAGTTCAGCACTTCGTCCAAGTCGAAGTTCTCGCGAACCCATGCCTCGAAGTCCCGATCGTCGACCGCACTCATCTCGTGCATCAACCGAATGATGTCTCGACGATAATCGTCATCGGCATTTGCGTTCTCATATCGATCGATGAAATCCTCGAGTCGATCCGCCTTGCCGCACATTCGCGCCGCCTTGTAGCAGCGACCCTGAGGATCGAGCCCGATCCGTTCGAGGAAGAGCTCGTCGGCTTCTTCTACGTGGCCGAAAACTCCCGCGTATTTGTCATTCAACATCAACCGCCACACATCCGATCGGTACGTCGGGTGTCCGATGGCCGAAAGCAATTCGCAGGAAAGCGTTTCCTTCGCGAGTGTTCGATCGAGGAAGTTCGAGGGCAGAGAGACGATGTCGGAGCCATCGACATCGGGACCGTCATCAATCCTGAACTTGAACGATTTCTTCGGCAGCATCAAAGAGGTGTTGCCGCGGAAGTTCACCTCGCCCGTCCGCTCTTCTCCTTCCATCCAGAGGGCGGCGGGCTTGCGTACTTTGTCGGGCAGTGCCCTCTCCATCTCGCGAAGATCTTCCTCGGATACGTAGAGTTGAGCCAGGGGAAGAGGCGAAGATCCCGACAGTGGCAGAGCGGTGACGTTCGCGATCCATGCCGAGGCGCCCGCCTCACCGCTCGAGTCGAGCAGCTCGATCCGGCAGGTCGCGGCGGAGTCGGCCGGCACGATCGCGAAAGGAGCATGGCGCGTGAAAGGAAGTGCGAGATGTCGCTTGCTATCGAAAGCTACGACGCGGTGGGCGG
>CAZFNT010000208.1:6269-7008 GCA_964520315.1 uncultured Gemmatimonadota bacterium | reverse complement strand
GACCGGTTGCCGCTTCGATGGCCGTGATAGTTCAAACGATGATCAAAGCCGACGCGGCCGGTGTGGTCTTCACGGTCAATCCTCTGAGCGGAGTAGATAATGAGCTCTTGATCGAAGCCACCTGGGGATTGGGCGAAGCCCTGGTCGCCGGCCGTGTGGATCCCGACCGATACAGATGGCGCTGGCGGCCGGAGGAGGAGCGGGAGCGCGTCGTCGCCCGGAAACAGATTCGAGTCGAAGCACGGCCCGACGATGCGGGAACGGTGACGGACGAGTGTGACGGTGGAATGCAGGAACGTGCCGTCCTGAGCGAGACCGAGGTCGCCACGCTCGGCCGACTTTGCGTTCGAGCACAGGCCGCCTGGGGAAAGCCGCTCGACATCGAATGGGCCAGGGCGGGGGGGGAGTTTCAGCTCTTGCAAGCGCGTCCGATCACCACGCTCTCGTTCGCGGGCATCGACGGGGAGTGGACGACGGCCGATTTCAAAGACGGCGGAGTGAGTGCGAGCGTGTGCACGCCGATGCTCTGGTCGATGTACGAGACGGTGTTTTGCTCCTCTCTGCCTCAATATCTCGACGGTGTGGGGCTCGGAGCGACGATTCGAAATCAACCCTGGATGCTCCTTTCCTACGGGCGCCCCTACTGGAACGTCGGCGCGGTCAAATCGGGCTTGGTATCGCTGCCGGGGTTCAACGAGCGCCAATTCGACGAAGGGCTCGGAATCACCGTCGCATACGA
>CAZFNT010000208.1:0-6259 GCA_964520315.1 uncultured Gemmatimonadota bacterium | reverse complement strand
ATACGAAGGGGACGGGATCACCACGGGGCTCACACCGAGGACTATTTACAAAGGTCTGCGCGTACTCGGCAAGTTGAAGAGATCGTTCAAGCAGCGACTGGAGCACGTCGAAGGCGTGGTTCCCGAGCTCGACAGCCTGCTCGATGGCCTGAGCTCGATCGATGCTACGTCACTCTCGGACCGGGCCATGGGCGATCGCCTCGCCTCGATCATTGAAGATTATCGAAGGATCGAGACCGAGTACTTTCTATGTATCTACGATAATTCGAATTCACAGTCACTTTTTCAAGAAGAGCTCGCCAAGCTAGTAAGAAGAGAGAATGCGACAGAAGTGAGTGTGGCACTGCTCGGGGGATTGTGCGATCTGAGCCACTTGCGACAGTCGCGAGACGAAGAGTCCTTGGTCGCGGAGCTCGTCCGCGACGCGCACGGCCGCGACGAGCTGATATCCTTGGGGGCCGCGGAGCTCACCCGGCGATGGCAAGAGGGATCTCCCTTCCCCGGAGAGCACGCGATTCGCGCCTACATCGAACGCCACGGCCATATCAACCCACGAAACCTGGAGCTGATGTTTCCTCGGTGGCGGGAAGATCCGAGCCCGGCCTTCGAGTCTCTGCTGCGCCGGCTCTCGGGAGAGTCGCCCTCTTCCGATCACAGCGAGGTCGAAGCAGCGCAAACTCAGGCCTACGACAGGGCGCGAGACGAGCTCCGCGCCAAGTTCGATCGGGGCATCGGCCGTCTGGCGCCGTGGCGCAAACGCTCCTTCCTCGACGGACTCGAGACAACCCGTTCGCTGCTCTGGTGGAGAGAAGAGCTGCGGATGTACTCGACGAAGATCCACGCGCAAGTGCGACGTTTCGCGCTCGAGCTGGGGCGCAGGCTCGAGGCCGGCGGGGTCATCGAGCGCGCCGAAGACATCTTCTTCCTCGAGTGGCCCGATGCGGTTGCCCTCGGCCGCGGCGGGCTCGAGGGCGCCGAGGCTCGATCACGAATCGCCTGCGCCAGCCTCTACTACGAGAGCTTCAAGGAGTTCGACAACCCCGACGAGATCGGTGCTCGCTTCGGTGCGTCGAGATCGGCGGTGGCCGATCGATCGTCCGAGGGCCTCGAAGGGATCGGTTGCTCCGCCGGCACCTATCGCGGCCCCGCGCGCGTTGTGCCGAGCGTAGCGGAGATCGGCCGCATCCGATCTGGCGACGTGCTCGTAACCCACTGCACCGACCCGGGTTGGACGACGGCTTTTTCGATGCTCGGCGCGGTCGTGACCGAAACGGGTGGCGTACTCAGCCACGCCGCGGTGATCGCGCGCGAGTACGGCTTTCCCGCCGTCTTGGCCGTGGCCGGCGCCACCCGCCGGATCCGCGACGGAGCGCTGATCGAGGTGGATGGAAGCACAGGCCGGGTCCGTCTGGAGCCCGGGGGGTGATCGCGGCGCGGGTGCTCTATACGGTTTGGCCCGTCGTGCTCGGCGGGATCGTGCACATGGGAGTCGTTCGCGCGGGCGCTCTCTCGACCCTCGCCAAGCCGATCGATTGCGGGAGCAAGTGGCGTGGCAGGCGCATCTTCGGCGAACACAAGACCTGGCGAGGTCTCGTGGTCATCGTCACCGCGACGATGTTGGCGGTCGGCCTTCAGCGCTTTCTGGAGCAGGCGCTCCCACTCCTCGCCCCCTGGAATATGGTGGATCTGGCGCGGATCGCCTGGTGGAAGGCCGGCGCGATCTGGGGAGCGGCATACGCCCTGGCCGAGCTTCCCAACAGCTTCGCCAAGCGCCGAATGGGGATCGATCCCGGTCGCGGGCCCAAGGGCGGCATCGCGGCGCCCTTGTGGGCGATCGCGGATCAGGCCGATTCGGCCATCGGCTGCGCTCTGGCGGCCTGGGCCCTGCTGCACGTCGGCCTGGCCGACGCAATCGCGCTTGCCACCATCGGCACCGGGCTCCATCTAGCCATGAATCTGCTCCTCTACTGCGTCGGGCTGCGAGACCGCGCGATTTAGCACCCCCAACAAGCCCTCGCCGTACTGCTCGAACTTCTTCGCCCCGATGCCGTGTACGAGCAGCATCTCGTCTCGGTCCCCCGGACGTGCTCGGGCCAGCTCCCGCAAGGTGCGATCGCTGGCGACGACAAAGGGGGGCACGGCGCTCTTTCTCGCGGTTTCCAGTCGATGTGCTCGAAGTCGCTCGAAGAGTCTCAGCTCCGCTTGGTCGAGCTCGACCAGAGACTGCTCTTTCTTCCGTGTGGCGGTCGCCTTCCGCGCCACGGGCGCCGGCCGGGCGGCGCTCTTCTCAGGAGGCAGAACGATACGCGCCGGCATGCGCCCGTACATCACCTCGCTCCCTTCGCGCGTCAAGATCGCGAGCGGACGATCGCCCCCGGTGAAGCTGACCCAACCGGCCGTGACGCATCGCCGCAAGAGGCTCACGATCCACGCCGGCCTGCGATCCGCCATCAAGCCGAAGGTGCTCACCCGTGCCAGACCGCCCCGCACCAGTCGAGGATCGGAATCGCCGTGGAGCAGCTTGGCCACCAGGCCGAGGCCGAAGCGCCGGTGCACCCGGGCGACGCCGCAGAGCGCCTTACGGGCCAGCTCGGCCGAGGCCGCGGTGTCGGCATTCGCCCCCTCGAAGGCCCGACACGCATCGCATCGCCCGCACCCACTGAGCTCGTCCCCGCTCGTCCCGAAATAGCGCAGGATCGCGTCGTGCCTACAGCTCCCGCCCTCGGCCCAGCGCATCAGCTCCAGGAACATATTCCATTTGTGTTCCACGACCCCGGAGTCGGGCTCTCGCCCCTCGACATCCGCCTCGATCAGCCGCCGTCTCAGCGGAAGATCTTGATTCGATGTGAGCAAGAGCCCCCACGCGTCGCTTCCGTCCCTGCCCGCGCGCCCGACCTCTTGGTAGTACGACTCGATCGACCCCGGCGGCGCCAGATGGATCACCGCCCGCACGTCGCCCCGGTCGATCCCCATCCCAAAGGCGTTGGTGGCGACCACGATCTCGAGTCTCCCTGTCGAAAACGAGGTCTGGCAGCGGTCACGGCTCCCCGGCGGAAGCCCCGCGTGGTAGCAGTCGCTGCTCCATCCCTTGGCGCTCAGGCGCTCCGCCTCGGCCTGGGCCATCTTCCGCGTCGGTGAGTAGACGATCGCCGCGCCCCGCCCGCTCCCGGGACCGCCGAGTGCCTCCGCCAGCAGCTCGTCCACCAGCCGCTTTCGCTCCGCCGCACCCGCGACCTCCGCCGCCCGTAGGATCAAGTTCGGCCTTGCGAATCCGCGCACGATCTGAGGCGTCTCGGCGCCCAAGCCCAGCCGTGCGAGGATCTCGTCTCGAACGATCGGAGTCGCCATCGCCGCACACGCAAGAACGCGGGCATCGGGCAGATCGCGAATCAGCTCCCCGATCTGCAGATACTCGGGCCGGAAATCATGCCCCCACTCGCTGATGCAGTGGGCTTCGTCGATCGCCACCAGAGGGCAGTCCAGCCGCCTGAGGCGCCGTCTGAACCCATCGAGCGCCAGCCGCTCCGGCGCGACATAGACCAGCTTGAACTCCCCCCGCTCCATCGCGTCGATCCGCCGGAACATCTCGTCCGGCCCCAGGGTCGACGCGAGAAAGGTGGCGGGAACCCCCCTGCGCCCGAGCGCCTCGACCTGGTCCTGCATCAACGCGATCAGAGGTGAGACGACGAGAGTCGTGCCCGGCAGCATCACAGCCGGCAGCTGATACGACAAGCTCTTGCCGCCGCCGGTCGGCGCTACCAGCAAGAGCCTTCCCCTGTCGAGAAGTGTCTCTACCGCCTCTCTCTGCCCGGGACGGAAGCTCGAGAAGCCGATGCGGTGCAATCCGCTGTCGATCGTGTCGGTCGGCAAGCGCGGGGCTCCTTTCAGATCCGGTTTCCGCGGTAGTCGATCTGCTCTGAAAGAAGAGAATCGCCCGTCGCCGTGCCTTCGTCACCTATCAAGATTCGACGCACCGGGTCTATCTTCGCCCCCCCCTCAAACCCTCTGAACGTCCGTCAGCTCGGCGATCGCACGCAGGAACTCCATGGTGGAGATGATCCCGACGAAGGCTCCCCCGCCATCGACCACGAGCACCCGGTGGATCCCCACCCGAGTCATCGTCCGGGCCACTTCGGGCAGCCGCATACTGCCGGGTACGGTGTGCACCAGCGGCGTCATCAGATCCTCGGCCACGGTCGTATCGTCTTCGGGGATCGTGACGCGATAGCGATCGTCGTCCTCTTGGGTCTTGTACCACTCCTCGCGGTGCTCCCGACTGAGCGAGGGACCTTCGCTCAGATGGGCGACCAGATCGCGCCACGACACGATCCCGATCACCTGGCCCGATTCGGCGATGACCGGCATGCCGGAGATGTTGTTGTCGACCAGCACGTGCTCGACCTCGGCGATCGAGTCTCTGGCGTCGACCGCGACGATATCGGGGTGCATGATGTCGGCGGCCGTGAGCTCGGCCAAGTCGCTTTGTTTCACCTGAAGATCTCCGCAGAGGGGATGGACGTCTCGCGATCCCGGGGAGCATGCGCCCCGTTGCGGCACCGATGATAGCGAATCGAGCGCGCGGGGGCTCGCGCAGAAGTGCCCGTTGCGAATACTCTCCGCCGACGAGGTGTAGTGAGTCGAGACAGACACCATCCAGATGGAGGACGCGACCGTGTTCGATCCCGCATTGCTCTGGTTCGTCGTCGGGTTGGCGCTCGCCCTGGCCGAGCTGGCCGCTCCCGGCGTCATTCTGATCTTCTTCGGGCTAGGAGCGTGGATCGTCGCGCTCAGCACCTGGATCGGATTGACCTCGGGGCTCGGCTCCCAACTCCTGCTCTTCGCGCTCGCATCGACCGCGTCTCTGGTCGGCTTGCGCCGGTGGATTCGAGACCGGTTCTCCGGGCATGTGAGTGGCGTTCAGAATCCATCGGTGAATCTCGATGAGTTTACGGGGCGCCCCGTACTCGTCCTGGAGGACCTTATCCCCGGGGGCAGCGATGGCAGCGTGGAGTTCAAGGGCGCCAACTGGAGTGCCAGGTCGACCGAATCGATCGGCAGCGGGGAGCGTGCAATCATCGAGCGCGTGGATGGCCTCGTGCTGGTAATCAAGAAAGAGGAAGAAGCATCATGAATCCTGGATCGGTCGTATCGATCGGAATCGCTATCTTGGTCGTGATCACGGTCATGAAGACCGCGCGAATTGTGCCGCAGAGATCCGCCTTCATCGTCGAACGCCTCGGTAAGTACGCCAAAACCCTCGAGGCGGGGTTTCACATTCTCGTGCCTTTCCTCGATCGCGTGGCTTACAAACACTCTCTCAAAGAGATGGCGGTCGATGTGCCCCCGCAGACCTGCATCACAAGAGATAATATTGCGGTCGAGGTCGACGGCGTTCTCTACATGCAGGTGATTGATCCGGTCAAGGCGAGCTACGGCATCGAGTCGTTCATGTTCGCGTCGACACAGCTCGCCCAGACCACCATGCGTTCCGAGATCGGCAAGCTCGAGCTGGATCGCACTTTCGAGGAACGTGTGCAGATCAACCACGAGATTATCCGCGCCGTCGACAAGGCATCCGATCCCTGGGGCGTGAAGATCACCCGCTACGAGATCAAGAATATCCACCCGCCCCAGAGCGTCAAGGACGCCCTCGAGAAGCAGATGCGCGCCGAGCGAGAAAAGCGCGCCGCGATCGCCGAGTCGGAAGGGGAGCGACAGGCCAAGATCAACGTCGCCGAAGGTACGAAACAGGAGGCGATCGCCATGTCCGAAGGCGAAAAGATGAAGCGGATCAACGAAGCCGAAGGGCGCGCCCGCGAAATCGAGATGGTGGCGCAAGCAACAGCGGCAGGAGTCCGAGAGATCGCCAGCGCCATCATGGAACGCGGCGGCTCCGACGCGGTCAACCTTCGCGTGGCGGAGCAGTATCTGAAGGAGTTCGGCAACCTCGCCAAGACGAACAACACTTTGATCATCCCCTCGAACCTGAGCGACGTCGCCGGAATAGTGGCATCGGTGACCACACTGTTGAAAGCGAGCGACGGGGATTCGCCACCACAATAGGGCTGAGCGGTTGAAACGACAACTCATCCATCCCGGGGGGACTGCGCACTGCGGAGCTCGTCGCCGTCTTTCGAAGCCAGGCCGGCCCCGTCGCTCCGCTCCCTATAGTCTACTATTCCTGTGGTTTCGAAGCTCGCCGATCGGCCATATCTGCAGCACATCTGGGCGCAAAAGTCCCTAGCTATTTCTGCGTGGA